>SMWY01000013.1 GCA_004356555.1 Candidatus Dadabacteria bacterium | reverse complement strand
TGTTCTGATCGAGATGTTAAATATTTTAGAGCAATTCCCTCTTTCTTCTTTAGGCCATAACACTGCTAAAACAATACATATTTTTGCTGAAGTGATGAAATATGCTTATGCTGACCGCTCAAAATACCTTGGTGATCCAGATTTTTCTCCAGTACCAGTCACATGGCTTACGTCAAAGAAATATGCAAAATCTATAAAAGAAAAAATAGATACTGAGAAACCAACACCTAGCCATGAGATATCTCCAGGGAATCCAAATCTGCAAGAGGGCAATAACACGACCCACTTTTCGGTGATGGACCGCTATGGAAACGCAGTCTCTAACACATACACTTTAAATTTTAGTTATGGATCGAAAATCACCGTTCCCGGGACAGGTATTCTGCTCAATAATGAAATGGATGATTTCTCTGCAAAACCCGGCACTCCTAACGCATACGGACTTGTTGGAGGAAAACTAAATGCTATTGCTCCTGAAAAGAGGATGCTTAGTTCTATGAGTCCTACCATTGTGATGAAAGATGGAAAACCTTTTCTTATTACCGGAAGTCCAGGTGGAAGTAGAATTATTACCACAGTGCTTCAGATAATCGCAAATGTGATTGATTTTAATATGAATATTTCTGAGGCTACTAATGCGGTTAGGGTACACCATCAATGGCTGCCCGATAAACTCATGGTAGAAAGAGGGCTTAATGAAGATACCATAAAGATACTAAAAGAGATGGGATACAAGGTTGAAACAGGTGCTACTATAGGCGTTGCGGAGAGTATTATTAAAAAAGGGGATTATATGTATGGAGCTTCTGACCCCAGAAGACCCGGAGGGTCAACTGCAGGATATTAGTTAGTTATCTCAAGCATCCTGTCAATTGATCTTTTTGCTCTGAGTGCAGTATGAAGAGGGACTTTAACTTCATAAATATCTTCTTCAAGAGACCTTAAAACCTTAGGAAGCGTTATCATCTTCATATATTTACAAACAGCATTTTCTCTTGCAGGATGGAAAATTTTATCCGGATTTTCTTTCCTAAGTCTGTGCAACATTCCAGTCTCAGTGGCTATAATAAATTCTTTAGACGGAGAGGTTTTAACATGTTTAATCATCCCTCCAGTTGAGAGAAATTTCACGTGCCCTCTTCCATTGCCATTGCCGTCCCCATTTTTGGATGTGCCGTTTTCAGCCTGATACATTAAATTGGTGGTGCACCCGCATTCTGGATGTATTATCATCTCAGCCCCAGGATGTGAATCTTGCATTTCATCTAAATCCTGTTTTCTTATCCCTGCATGTACATGACATTCTCCAGGCCAAATATTTATCTTTCTCCCAGTTATTTTGGCAACATATGCCCCCAAGAACATATCGGGCAGGAAAAGAATTTCTTTTTCTTCAGGAATTGAGCTAACTATCTGAACTGCATTTGCAGACGTACAGCAATAATCACTGAGAGCTTTTACTTCCGCAGTGGTATTTACATAGGAAACGACCACAGAGTCCGGGTTTTCTTCTTTCCAATTCTTTAATTGTTCCGCGTTTATAGTATCGGCAAGTGAACAGCCTGCTTTCTCATCAGGAATCAGCACTTTTTTATCAGGTGATATTATTGATGCGGTCTCAGCCATAAAATGAACTCCGCAAAATACAATGACATCGGCCTCAGTATTGGCCGCTTCCTGTGAAAGTCCTAGAGAATCCCCTGTAAAGTCGGCTATATCCTGGACTTCGGGAAGTTGGTAATTGTGGGCTAAAATCACAGCGTTTTTTTGTTTTTTTAGCCTTCTTATTTCTTCCTCAACTCTTTTTCTTTCTGTCATATTATCTATTTATAACCAACAAAATTTAAGAGGGTAATTATACCATATAGAGCCCCATGTCTAAAGCTGGAGAGGAATGCGTAATAGCACCGACCGATATGAAATCAACGCCTGTATCCGCAATTTGCCTTACATTATCTAGCGTAATACCCCCGGATGCCTCTGTAATAGACTTGCCATTTACAATACGGACCGCCTCTTTCATCATCTCGACAGTCATGTTATCAAGCATTATTATATCAGCTCCCGCTTTAAGCGCTTCTCTTACTTCATCCAGCGTAGAAGTCTCAACCTCTACTTTGAATTTACTCTGATATTTACTACGGACAATCTCTACCGCATTTGAAATGTTTCCTGCAAAATCTATATGGTTATCTTTAATTAATACTGCATCATATAAACCGAAGCGGTGGTTGCACCCACCCCCAATTGATACCGCATATTTATCTAGCACCCTAAGCCCGGGAGCAGTTTTCCTTGTATCTAGTATCCGAGTCCGATATCCGCTTATTGCTGCTACATATTTAGATGTAGCAGTTGCTATGCCGGACATTCTTTGGAGAAGATTTAGTGACAGACGCTCACCTGAAAGCACCGCGTGTATTGACCCCTTAATCACTAAAATTTCATCTCCAGGATTTACATGTTCTCCGTCTTTCAACTTTTGAGCAACAGTAACCTCAGGAGCTAATTTTTGAAACACCCTTTCTGCTATAGGAATACCAGCTATGATGCCCTCTTCTTTCGCAATTATTAGGGCTTCGCAGGTATCATCAACAGAAAAAATTGCATCTGTTGTAACATCACCCGATCCCAGGTCTTCCTCAAGAGTATTTTCTATTATGAGATCAACTTTCCCCCAATCTATTTCAATGTTTTTCATATGTATTATAAATTAAACTCCTACAAACAAAGGCTCATTTCCATTTTTGTGAACCGTACGAGTTTTCCATTCATCACTTTCATCGGGATAATCTTCTCTTATATGTACCCCCCTTGATTCTTCCCTGATCAATGATGATTTTGCAATTAGGAGTGAAACATCGATAACCATTTTAAGCTTATGTTGGTAGTATCCTGAAAATTCCTCAAGTGATTTTGAAACCCTCTCTATCTCATCAATGGCTTTTAAAATCCCCTCTCTATTCCTGACAATTCCTACATATCGGCTCAATGCCTGTGAAATATCTTTTTTACAGTCTAATAGTAATTGCGACTGGGACTGGGAGTATTCAAACTTGAGGTCACTAATATTAACTTCAGCCGAGTCTAGTGAATAACCGCTATCATTGCTTAGAATTTGAGCAGCACCGTCTACGGCTCTTTTTGCAAAGACTATACACTCAAGAAGAGAGTTACTGGCAAGTCTGTTAGCGCCGTGCACTCCAGTGCAAGCAACTTCTCCGCATGAAAAAAGTCCTTTAATATTTGTCTCCCCCTGAAGCCCGGTCCTTACACCCCCTATTGTATAGTGAGCGGCTGGAGCCACAGGAATTAAATCCTTTGTGATATCGACACCACATGACAGGCAGAATTTAAATATATTTGAAAAGTGGTTTTTAATATAATCTGACTCGAGATGTCTTAAGTCCAGATAAACATGGTTTTCATCAGCTTTTTTCATCTCAAGAAATATAGAGCGGGAGACGATATCTCTGGGAGCAAGCTCGCCATGTTCGCTATATTCAGCCATGAACCTTTCCCCATCAATGTTTAGAAGATATGCCCCCTCGCCTCTCATTGCTTCACTTATCAGAAAACTTTCGCCCTCTTCGCTATAAAAAGCTGTAGGGTGAAATTGTACAAATTCCATATCGGTTATCTCTGCCCCGGCTTGATAAGACAGAGCGATCCCTTCTCCAATTGATCCTTTAGGGTTGGTAGTTCTTTTAAAAAGGGCTGAGGCCCCGCCAGTAGCAAGTATAGTGGACTTAGATAATATCAAATAAGGCTTAAAATTTTGATCGAGGGCAAGAGCTCCAAAACATCTTTTATTATCGGAAAGAAACTGAACTACTCCTGTATTTTCAAACTTCGTTATTGCGGGATTATTTTCAACAGCAGCGATTAGAAATCTGACCATTTCTCTTCCTGTTGAAGTCCCTCCAGCGTGAAGAACACGTCTTTTTGTGTGCCCTCCCTCAAGACCAAGTAGAAGCCCACTTTCTCCTGTATCAAACTCCATTCCCAGAGCAATTAGGTCCATGACTCTATCTTTGCCTTCTTCAACAAGAATCTCTACCGCTTTAGCATTGCAGAGCCCCCTTCCTGCTCTGAGCGTATCTTCTATATGAAACCAGGTTGAGTCCTCAGGATCAATAGCGGCCGCTATCCCTCCCTGAGCCCAAAACGAATTACTCTCTTCAATTGTGGATTTAGTAAGCAGTGCCACTTTACCGAATTTAGATGCATAAAGTGCTGCGTAAAGACCCGCTAGCCCGCTCCCAATGATTAAAAAATCTGAATGTATTTCCGTAGGCTCTTTTCTATTCATGTTCAAGTTTTTTAATACACTTAAATAGATTGTTGTGAATTATCGTATTGAAACCAAGGCCAAAGAAAAGTTTATCCTGTAGCAATGGAATTAAAGATAGCCTCTTTTATATCATCAATCCTTTGGGTATCTGTAATTTTCTTCCCTTTATCGTCAACAACATAAAAAGCATCAACAACCTGATCTACCTTAGTTGAAATTTTTGCGTATTCAATTGAAAGACCGAGCTCTTTAATTGTTTTAGTAATGTCATACAACAACCCGGCACGATCATATGTATAGACATCGATTATAGTAGCTTTATCAGAGGATTCATTGTCTACTTCAATACGCATTGGGTATTGAGGAACTGTTTTACCGTAAAGCGATCTTTCTTTTTTCCTCTTTGCAACAAGCTTTTCTAAATCAAGTTTCCCGGACAATACACCGCTTAAATTTCTATCCAGCCTCTTCCATATTTCATCTTCCTTACCACTCGACTTACCAAGTCTGTTCACATAAAAAACATCCAAGATCCTCCCGTCACTCCTGGTTGCGATCCTAGCTCCAAGAATATTAAAACCGCTAGCCCTTATAACTCCACAAAATCTTGAGAATATTCCGGGTTCATCAATTCCCCAGATAGTAAGCTCATCAAATTCCTGATTCGGATAAAATGACAGATCAAACCCTATTACGTCTCTTGATTTATTTATAAATACAACGTGGCTCGCTATTTTCCGAGGAGAGAACCCCAGAAAATATGAATCAGGCATTTTAGACAAGATATTTCTTACACTTCTTTTAGCTACTTTTTTTCCTAATATTTTTATCACATCTTCTGTTACTCTTTTTAGCCTGTCTTTAGGTTCTTCTTTTTTGAACTCCCCCTGCTGCAGAACATTTACGGTTCGAATATATAGTTCTTTTAACAACATCCCCTTCCAGTTAGTCCAAACATCCGGTCCCACTGACCTAACATCAGCAAAGGTTAGAAGATAGAGTAAGGATAGCGTCTCTAAGGTTTTGACGGATCTTGCAAATCTTGCGATTAAGCTAAAATCGTGAATATCCCGCCTCTGAGAGAAATGCGTCATAATCAAGTGATGCTTAACCAAGAACTCAAGCTGTTCACTATCTTCTCTGGACAAGCCCATTCGCTTAGAAATTTTAGGGATCATCGCTGCTCCCTTCTGCGCGTGGTTTCTTCCCTCGCCTTTTCCCATATCATGAAAGAGACAGGCAAGAAAGAGAATAGGTCTCTTCATCACGGACTCGGCAGTTTTAGTTAACAAGGGGAAGTCTTCATCATATTTATAATGGATAAGATTTTCAATCTCCCTTACCATAAATATCGAGTGAACGTCTACGGTGTATACATGATAGGCGTCGTGCTGGCCCATACACACTATTTTTCCAAATTCGGGAATGAAATAGCCTAAAAGCCTAAGTCTATTCATTTCAAAAAGTGTATCAGCAACATTTTTACCTTTTTTAAGAAGCCTTAAGAAAGAAGCATTAAATTCCCGGTTGCTTCTTACACTTTCATCGATTGTAGTACGATTCACAGTCTCTCTAATCAATTCAATAAGGTATGGGTTCATTTTTACTTCGTGCTTGTCAGCATATTCGAAAGCTCTCATTAAATTGGCTGGATCTTCTTTAAAAATATCAGCACTTGAAACTGATAACATACTGTCCTGAATTATAAAACCGTGTTCCAGATATACGGTTTTGGGCGCACGAATCTTTGCTCTAGGTACTGTTACGCATTTCTCTATAAGTCTTTTGGACTGTTCCCTTATGTCGTTTGCCCTTAAATAATATATCCTCATAAATCTTTCTACCGCGGGCAGTTCGGCATCTTTGAAACCTAAAAATTTCGCAATCTTTTCTTGAAATTCAAAGCCCAACCTGTCCTCTCTCCTTCCAGCCAGGTAATGGAGCTCAGATCTGATTAAAAGAAGAAAGTTGAGCCCTTTCTCAAAAGTTCTAAGCTCCTTTTCAAGCAATATTCCTTTTGGAAGGAGCTCCGCGAAGCTCTTTACTTTAAATTTAGCCTGCGCAATCCATAGCGCGTAATGAATACCCCTAAGCCCGCCTTCACCTTCTTTTACATTAGGTTCAATCAGATAAATCGACCTTCCGAATCGATTTACTCTCTCTTCATTCTCTTCTATTTTGCTTTGAATAAATTTAGACGAAATACTTGGAAGCAGGTCATTAAAAAGCCTCTTTTGAAAATCTTCGTAAAGCTCTTTATCTCCAAAAATAAAGCGGCTGTCGAGAAGTGATGTGAGAATTGTAGTATCCTCATCTTCCTCTATAGAAAGCTCCAAACATTCATCAATTGTTCTAACAGAATGGCCCACCTCAAAATTTAAATCCCAGAGTAGATAAAGTAGTTTTTCCGTAACGTCCTTTGCAAAAGACTTATTGCGAGGTTTGTATAGAAACATAAGGTCTATATCTGAATAGGGACACAGCTCGTTTCTTCCATATCCTCCTAGCGCCACTATGGCTACATTCTTTAGATCCTTAAAACCTTGCTGTACGAGTGCTTGTCTTATTAACTTATCCGCTATTTCAGATCTTTTTTTAGCAAGGATGCTTCCTGATAAAGCCCTGTTACGCTTAGCTTTTTTATTATGGAGCTCCCTAAGCTCTTTATCCTTACGGATAAGTCTGAGCTTTATATTCTTGCTTAGCTCACTTGTCTGTAAAGCCAGATTATCTGCCTTCTTCATTTTCTTTGCCTATAAAACTATAATTTTACGCTAATGGATAATCCATCCCTAATTGGTATGATCGTAGTATAAAAGCCCTTGTGCGACATAAGAAGTTTCGTAAATTCTCTTATCCCCTCTGTAGGAGGTGAATTATCATCTGATAACACCCTGCCGTGCCATAGCATATTATCTGTAATAAATAGTCCTCCAGGTCTTAATTTATCATATGCTTTATCTATTATTTGAGGATAGTCTTCTTTCTCTATATCATTAAAAATTATATCAAACTCACCTGAAATTTCGTCTAAAATCATAGCACCGTCTCCAAGATGAACTTGTATTGTGTCTTGAAATCCACTTCGCTCGATAAATTCCTTGGCAAGCTCTATGTTATCTCGTGATAAGTCGGTAAATACTACTTGACCATCCTTACCTACTGCTTTAGCAAACCAATAAGCTGAATAACCAAACGCAGAGCCAAGCTCAAATATCCTTTTAGCTTTTATTGTGATTGCAAGCTGATAAAGCAAACTCCCCACTTGCCGCCCTACTATTGGGATTTCTTTCTCCCTGGCCAATTCTTCCATATCTGAAAGAATATCGTCTACATTATGGACAAGACCGTTTAAATAACCGTCAATTTTGGGGTTTACTATATTTATATCTATTTTGTATTACCCTCTGTTATTTCTTAAAATCTACAAAAGTTTCTTTAAAGTTGCCTCGTTGATTTTCGACTCTAGCCATAACAAAAAGTAAATCAGATAGACGATTTAGGTATATTAGAACATTTTGACCGATCTCTTCCTCTTCCATTAATTTAACAACCTTACGTTCTACCCTTCTGGAGACGGTTCTCGCAAAATGAAGATACGATCCCCCTATATTACCGCTAGGTAGTATAAACTCTTTTAGAGGTTCAAGCTCCTCAAGGAATTTGTCAATCGCAACCTCAAGGTTCTCAAAACTTTCTTTGCTTATTCTTGGTACTTCGATATCAGGGGGGCTTGCCAAATCTGCGCCCATTATAAAAAGGTCATTTTGAATTGCAATTAATAAGCTATTAATCTCATCATCCACTCCTTGAGAAAGTATTATCCCGAGCACGGCGTTTAATTCATCTACATCTCCGTATGAATCCACTCTCAAAGAGGCTTTACTGACCCTGGATCCGCCAACAAGTGATGTTAGCCCCTGATCCCCAGTCTTGGTATAGACCTTTGTTATTCTCTTTTTTACCATTGTAAAATTCTAACCGAAGGGGTAATACGGTTCAAACATGGCCTTGCTATTTACAAAAGGATTAAACTTTAAGAGGCATAGAGAAATTCTAATTTCCCCTATAAGTTAGGATGGAAAACTAGAATCGCTCTATAGCATATTTGTTGAGATGTATAAGATCTATCCGGTTTCCCTCAATTCAACTACAGAATCAACTAAATCTGTAATATGATTCTTTGGAAGTGCTCCAACAATACGGTCTAGAACTGCTCCATCTTTAAAAACTACAAGAGTTGGTATACTCCTGACATCATAGGCTGATGGAGCTCCGGGATTTTCATCTACATTTAGCTTTCCGACCTTTAGTTCGCCGCTGTATTCTTCCGCAATCTCTTCAATAACCGGCGCCAGCGCTCTGCACGGACCGCACCACTCAGCCCAAAAGTCTACTAGAACTGGAATTTCAGAATTAAGGACTTCGGATTCAAAATTATCATCATTAAGAACTATTGTTTTGCTCATTTATTACCTCCTTGAATTCATGAGCTACTTACCTACTTAGATAATAATCTATCCAAAAAGGATTCAGAATCGTTTTATACGCCTATTTACAAGGACCTAAGCTATTACCTGCTTATCCGAATTATAGAAGATGAGGTATTGTAATATCCATATGATATACTTAATTAAAATTAATCGAGTCGGGATTTTATGAATGGAACTACCAGAACTAGATCTAAACAATGTAGCTAATCTCAAGAATTTTTCGGGGGTAGTACCTCTTTTTCCACTATCCTCAGTAGTATTTTTCCCTAATACACTTCTTCCACTTCATATATTCGAGCCAAGATATAAGGAAATGGTAAATGCGGCTATAAATAATGAGAAAATAATAGGAATGGCGTTACTTAAACCCGGATGGGAAAGTGATTATTATGGCAATCCTGATGTATACGACATCATCGGAATGGGAAGGATAGTAAGCTCTGATGTTTTTGAAGACGGCAAAATCAATATAATTCTCTACGGATTAAAAAGAGCAAAAATACAAGAAATAATAACGGACTTACCCTATAGACTAGCCCGCGTAGACATCGTAGAAAACAACCATGACGCCGACGATGAGATATACAGAAGGAAAATAGAGGAACTTATATATAAGTGGAATCTTTACCTAAACGAAAAACAGAAATCACATAGAATTAATGTAAATACTAAACTTCCTCTAGAAAACCTTACAGATACCTTGGCCAGTTTAATTTTTCCTAACGTTTTTGACAAACAGAGGCTTCTAGAAGAAACAAATGTGCAAAAAAGGGCTGAAATCATAATTGATGATTTACAAACAAGGCTTAAAATTGTATCTATAACTTCTCATAAGAGAAATGAGATAATGAAGAAGAGGAACCTAAATTAAATCACCCACTCAGCAAGAAATCTAACACCAACTTGTCTACTTCTTCCTGCCTTTCTCTCCAGAACCCGTGACCCACTCCATTAAAAACTTTTAATTCAGCACTAGAAATACGCTCGGCAAGCTCTTTTGAGCGCTTGGGAGATGCAATGAGATCTCTTTCCCCAAGCATTACAAGTGTAGAGGCACTAATTTGATTAAGCAGCTCTCGCGTGTTATGCCCTTCACATGCAAAGCTCTGGCCAATATAACCTTTCAGCGCCTCTGGATCCTCAGGAACTGAAGACATCACTTTTTTGATAGTCCCTAAATTTTCCTCTATATATTCTCTTGTATAACCAAGATATAGCGCTATAAGCCAAACAGCTTTAGTGCCTAGTTCGGTGGCAATTTCTCTTCCCATCCTGAGAATCTCATTCCCTACCTCATCACGGGATGCAGACGTGCAGCCTAGAACAAGCTTTTGCACCTTTTCTGGATATAAAATGGCTAGCCACTGCCCTATCATTCCGCCCATTGATTTCCCGATAACGTGTGCCGACTTTATACCAAGCTCATTCATTAATGACGCAGTATCATGGGCCATATCCTCTGTTGAGTATCTCTCCTCAGGTTTATCCGATTTCCCCGACCCCCTGTTATCAAAAACAACGATCTTAAAATACTTTGAATATATAGGCACCTGCGTAGCCCAGCTTTGGAGCTGGCTCCCCAGCCCTCCTATTAGAATTACGGGCTCCCCTTCACCATAAATTTCATAATATAGCTTTACTCCATTAACATGTGCATATGGCATTGTCTAAACTTCTCCTAACTTCAAGCTCTTTTTGATTCTAGATATTCCTGAAGTATGAATACCGCGGCCATCTTATCTATTACCTTTTTTCTCTTTTTTCTGCTCATATTGGCCTCAATAAGCTTCTCATCGGCGTTAACAGTAGAGTAGCTCTCATCCCAGAACACCACCGGTAAGGAGAAAACCGCCCTTATTTTGTCTGAGAACTTTAAAATTCGATCCCCACTTTTGCTAACTCCACCCTCCATGTTGTATGGAATACCAACAAGAATTTCCTCAGGTCTATATTCCTGTATTAGAATATTGAGTTCACCAAGGTCCTTCTCTAAACTCTTTCTTCGTATAGTAGTAACGCCGTTGGCCGTAATCCCAAGCTCATCGCTTACCGCGACGCCTATTGTTTTAGTTCCAACATCAAGCGCTAATGTTCGCATATGTTAAACACCCGTTCTATAAATAAAGAGTCCTCATCATTTCGAGAGCCACTATGAAGAAGAAAATGGAAAAAACTTTCCTTAGCCCCTCCTGGCTCAGGTGATTTGCAAGCCTTACACCCTGAGGCGCCATTATTATTACTGGAGCAATCATAACAAGTACAGCGGTCAAATCAATATAACCTAATGAAAATTGCGGTCTTCCGTGAATTCCAATACCGTTTATAGCTGAGCCCGCAGCTCCAATGATACTAATAAAAAATCCTCCGGCAGAGGCAACTGCTATAGAGCGGTGAACCGGGTATCCAAACGCCGTAAGTGTAGGAGTTGTAAAACTACCACCGGCAAGTCCCATCATTTTAGATAAAACGCCTATTATTATTGCCGTAGAAGCTTTTACAATCGCACCAGGAACTTCTTTGGTTAATTTAAACTTACTCGTCGTAAAAAACATCTGTATAGAAACAAATAGAATTACGAAGGCAAACACCTGCTCCAAAAACCTGCTCGTAACATATCGCATTGCAAATATACCGATCACAACTCCCAAAGTCAGAGCCGGAACCCATAGCTTTAAAAAATTTAAATCTAAATTGCCTGCTTTATACTGTGCCCGTGAAGCCATTACCGCAGAAGGAATAGCAAGTGCCAGAGAAGTTCCTGCGGACATATGCATCAGAATATCTGAGTGAATGCCAAATATGGGAAAAAGAAATAAAAATATGGGTATCCGGACAATACCTCCACCGACACCGAATAGACCGGCTATAAAGCCTGAGGCTACACCCGCGGCCAATAGGCTAAGAATATAGGGAACCCAATCAAATTCCATAAGCTATTATATTAGTTCAACGAAGCCCGCATACCAAATCTTTATATATTCTTTGTATTGACTCCATAAGATTTGAGTAATCAGGCTCCTTAGTTTGTGATCCTGACACATAATACGCTGCCACTTCATCTGATGTATATGTTTTAATCCTGTTCTTCCACCCGGGAATCCATCTCTTCTCGCCTCGCTCTGGAGGAGAGTTCCTTACGCGTCTGAGCAAAACCCTCTCGGCACCATCTGCGAACTCTTGAAGCGCGGGCAGGCCTTCTTCGGTTCCCTCCATGCCCTCTAGCACTTGAAGTAACCCCCAGCCCCGAGCGTTATAACGCTCGGATTCTAAAATACCCTCACCCTTAAAATTCACATAGTCTACCAAAACATAAATCCCCATAGGGGAATTAGCCACCCGAAAAAATTGTTTCTTAATATGCTCATGTGATTCCTCAGGTGCTGCTTCTAAGATTTTAGGTAAACTTTTTTCAAGACGCCCTGCCATAAAGAGTGATTGTTGGGGTATTGTTTCGAGCAGGAACTGCCTTAAAGAGACCATCTGAGGGGTTTGGAAATCACTGTAAAACTCTTCGCGCGAGTCCCAGGGGAGATCAAATACGGGCATCTCCTCCATCCAATCCGGCGGATTAGTGCCTTCTGATTTTATGAATTCATATGCGATAGGGAATATTTCGTAGAAACGGTATTCCTTATCTTTGGGATACCAGATGAAATGGCCTATTCCTAAAGACGCAAACTCCTCCCCCTCGTTCCAGGTGGTAAGGTTTTCTACTTTTCCAGCCCCTTCGTTGATGAAAATTAATTTGCCTATTTTCTCAAGTTCTTCATCAGTGACTGAAATACAATTTGTATCGCAGGCAGATATAAATAGTACTAAAATGAGAACCAAGCTTAACTTCGTCAGCATATTATGCATATGATTCTAATCTACCATTAGCCTATAACTAACTTCTTACTAGAAATGGCTATAATTAGTATATACGAATACTTAGAATTAGTAGAAAATAAAAGAAGGAACTACTTATAGGCATGGCTCTTTAACAATAGAGGATCGGTGATTCTCTCAAATACTTCACCACATCTATCACATTCGAACCTAACCTCAGTCGGAGGGTGGCTGATCCCAGTTCCAACGAGAATCCATCCCCAGAAGGAATAGCTCGACTTGGGGACTACCCAGACGTGGTCTTTGGTATATCCGCAACGGCATTTTTTGTGGTTTATTTCGTCTTGGTTCATAACAATTTTGAAGGGAGTATTGTAACAGTTTTACTCTTATTATCAATTATAAATTTATTCTTCTGATGCGTTAGGAGGGCGCCGCATTTTTTTTATTTCACCCTGACGCTTTTTAGATTCAAGTCGTTTTCGTTTTGATTTAAGGGTCGGCTTAGTTTTACGTCTGGATTTAGGTTCTTTAGCAGCTTCCCGGATCAGTTCTATCAAACGGGTAGTTGCGTCTTTCCGGTTTTTTTCCTGAGACCTAAAACCTGATGCTTCTATAATTAGTACATTTTCTTTAGTTACCTTACTGCCAGCTAATTTGATTAAACGCTCACGAACCTTAGGAGAAAGATTTGGAGAGCCCGCTATATCAAACTTAAGCTGAACTGCAGTAGATACTTTATTTACATTCTGCCCTCCTGGGCCTGATGATCTAATGAAGTCGAGCTCAACCTCATCTTCATCTATTGATATATACGGTGTAACTTGAATCATAGTAAATAATCATACAACAAGTTACAGGAGACTAGTAATTCATGGGAAAGAGGCGGGTAGCGTGTCAGGCTTCCCGCCCGGAAATTTCTCTTATAAGAGTTTTTTTTATTCCTATTATGCAGCTTATTGGTCTCTATCCTCCGTGGTACCATAGCCATGAATCACCTGAAACCCTGCGTAGGCTACTTCGCCGTGTTCACTTAAGTCTAAGCCCGTTACTTCTTCCTCAGTCGATACTCTAAGCCCCATAATCGCTTTTAGAACATATAAAATGACTAGCGTACCACCGAATGCGAATACCCATGTAGCGGCAACAGAAATGAACTGAATTACTAATTGCTCAGGATTTCCAAAGAAGAGCCCGTTGGCTCCACCTGGATTAACTGCCGTTGATGCAAATAATCCAGTAGCCAGGCATCCCCAGGTGCCTCCAATACCATGCACACCGACTACATCGAGGGAATCATCATAGCCGAGCCTAGTCTTCATATTAACAGCAGCGTAGCAAAGGATCCCGGCAACTAATCCAATCAAGAGAGCAGATAAAGGACTAACAAATCCAGCGGCAGGAGTAATCGCCACTAAACCCGTTACGGCACCGGTTGCGGCGCCTAAGACAGTGGGTTTACCTCTGGAGATCCATTCGGTAAATACCCAGCCAAGGACAGCAGCTGCAGCTGCAGTATTTGTCGTGACAAAAGCTATTGAGGCTAAACCGTCCGCAGCTAAGGAGCTTCCGGCATTGAAACCGAACCAGCCTACCCAGAGAAGTGCAGCACCGATTATGCTAAAGGGTAAAAAGTGGGGCGGCATCGGTTCACGCCCATATCCGATTCTTTTACCGAATATAAGAGCCGCCGCCAGCGCAGATGCACCGGAACTAATGTGTACAACGGTGCCGCCGGCAAAGTCCAAAGCACCCATTGAACCGATCCATCCACCTCCCCATACCCAATGGGCCAAAGGATCGTAGATAATTGTCGTCCAAATTAGAACGAATACAATAAAAGTGCTGAATTTAATGCGCTCAGCAAAGGCTCCTGTAATAAGCGCAACAGTTATTACAGCAAACGTCATCTGAAACGCCATAAAAACATAATGCGGTATGGTCGATGCATATCCTGACGGCTCGGGTCCGACCCCACTTAAACCTAGCCAATCAAGATTGCCGATGATGCCCGACACATCAGGCCCGAACGCCAGGGTGTAACCTATCAGAACCCATTGCACACTGACCAATGCGACTATCATAAAGCTGTGCATAATAGTCGAGAGAGCGTTTTTTGCCCGGACCAATCCCCCGTAAAAGAGAAAAAGGCCGGGGATCGTCATCAATAAAACCAATACTGTTGCAGTGAGCATCCACGCAGTGTCCCCACTATCCAATCCTTCCTGAGCAAAGGCAGTTCCTAGAATTAAGAGTAAAATCGTTAAAAAGGGCAGAAAAATCCTTTTAAGGGCTTTGTCAATCATATCCCATACCTCCATTCTCTTTGTGTGTAGGTATTATAAGTTGCAATAGTGATGCCAAGTTAAAAAGATTAATAACGATTGGTTGTTATCAAATAAACGCTAAGTATAAAAATCAATGATTTTGGGGAGTTTTAATAATTAAAAGATCAATTTGTATACAACAATAGAACTTATTTTCAGTATTTTTAATCAGCAGAAGCACTTAAGAAGCCCAAACTTTAAGCACAGAGAGCTTAAATATTGTGCAATTTTGGCAATTTACACCCAATCTCTATTTCGCTAAATTCACCAATACTCTACCCTTTTGCTTACCTTGCAAAATAAGTTCGATATTACTATCCAGTTCCTCAAGCGATATTTCGGTGGTCAATTGCTCGAGCTGATCAAGCTTCCACTCACTTGAAATTCTGTCCCATATTTTTCGTCTCAAGTTCATCGGGGAGTTCTGAGAATCAATCCCAACCAGTGATACACCTCTCAATATAAAGGGATAGACGTTAACCGGAAGATCTGCTGAGGCTACATTTCCACAGCAGGTAACAACTCCCTGCGGTTTTGTTGACTTTATCGCTGTCGCTAGTATTTCGCCGCCTACTGCATCTACAACCCCCGCCCATCTGCCCTTTAAAAGTGGCCTTCCTGACTCGTCTTTTGAGTCCTCCCTGCTAATAACTTCTTTTGCTCCGAGATTGAGCAAGAACTCTGCTTGATCGGTCTTTCCAGTAGATGCAACAACGTGATAACCGGCCTTGGCTAAAATACAAACAGCTATACTCCCAACACCGCCTGTTGCTCCGGTAACCAGTATTTCTCCCATATCGGGCTTAACTCCAAACTCTTGAAGCTTGAGCACTGAGCACGCGGCCGTATAACCAGCTGTGCCGTAAACCATGCTTTCCCTCAGTGACAGGCCTTCGGGAAGTTTCACTACCCACTGAGCCGGGACTCTGATGTATTCTCCAAAACCGCCTGAAGTATTACAGCCAAGGTCATAGCCGTGGACTATTACTTCTTCACCAATGCTAAATCTATCATCGCTACTTTCTTCCACCACGCCAGCTGCATCGACTCCCGGGGTATGAGGAAAGTTTTTTGTAACGCCTCTATTTCCAGTCGCGGAAAGGGCGTCCTTATAATTGAGTGAGGAATAATGGACATTAACAAGCACTTCTCCATCAGGCAGATCACTAATTGTCCAGCTCCTGACATTCCTTACAAACACATTCTTCCCGATTTCTTCAACGATATATGCTCTAAAAGTTGGGTTGCTCATTTTAATTTCTCCTAAGAAAGTTATTAAGAAAAATATGTATAGTGCCTATTCTCTTTATTATGACCAACTACTGCTAAAAATAAAATGCAACTTTACTTAAGCAGAGCATAAAACTTCGTCCCTATTCCTGCCGGTGCAAGTGGAATTACGGTACTACTGCAAGCAGTTGATATAAGTGCTTGTACTAAAAGCAGTTTAATAGAGGGGACTCTTTAGGCTATATTCGGATTTAAATATATACAGGCTAATTATTTTTAAGAATTATTGAGTCTTTTCTGCTTCAACATAAATCTTTCCGCCTGCATCGATAAACTCTTTTGACTTCCGCTCCATACCTTTCTCCAGAGCATCGCTATCAGTAAGTCCATACTTTTCTGCGTAGTCCCTTACGTCCTGAGTTATTCTCATCGAGCAGAATTTGGGTCCGCACATCGAGCAGAAATGAGCTACCTTGGCGCCATCGGCAGGGAGTGTTTCATCATGAAACTCTTTTGCAGTATCCGGGTCAAGAGATAGATTAAACTGGTCATTCCATCTAAACTCAAACCTGGCTTTGCTAAGAGCGTTATCTCTTATCTGAGCTGCCGGGTGTCCTTTGGCAAGGTCTGCGGCATGAGCAGCTATTTTGTAGGTAATAACACCCTCTTTAACATCCGTCTTATTCGGGAGGCCAAGGTGCTCTTTAGGGGTAACGTAGCAGAGCAGTGCAGTACCGTACCATCCGATCATTGCTGCCCCTATGCCTGAAGTAATATGGTCGTATCCGGGAGCAATATCAGTGGTTAGCGGCCCTAGAGTATAAAAAGGCGCTTCATTGCAATACTCGAGCTGTTTATCCATATTCTCTTTTATCATATGCATCGGGATATGCCCCGGGCCTTCTATCATTACCTGTACATCGTGCTTCCAGGCAATCTCCGTCAATTCACCAATCGTTTTTAACTCAGCGAACTGAGCCTCATCATTGGCATCGGCAATTGATCCGGGCCTTAGACCATCACCTAAAGAAAACGCGACATCATACTCTTTCATAATTTCACACATCTCTTCAAAATTAGTGTAAAGAAAACTCTCTTTGTGGTGAGACAGGCACCATTTAGCCATGATGGACCCGCCCCTTGAAACAATTCCTGTAAGTCTATTAATTGTGAGTGGTACATATCTTAACAGAACTCCGGCGTGAATGGTAAAGTAGTCGACCCCTTGTTCGGCCTGTTCTATTAATGTGTCTCTAAAGATTTTCCATGTAAGTTCTTCAGGACTACCATCTACTTTTTCAAGCGCTTGATAAATGGGAACTGTACCGATTGGAACAGGAGAATTTCTTATAATCCATTCTCTTGTCTCATGAATATTCTTGCCAGTAGATAAATCCATGATTGTATCTGCACCCCATCGGCATGACCATACAGCCTTTTCTACTTCTTCCTCAATACTTGATGTAACGGCTGAATTACCGATGTTAGCGTTAATTTTTACTAGAAAGTTCCGGCCTATTATCATAGGCTCGCTCTCAGGATGATTTAAATTGTTGGGGATGATTGCTCTCCCCTCGGCAACCTCTTTTCTGACAAACTCGGGCGTAATAGCAGTTTCAGGGATATTGGCTCCGAAATTCTCACCCTTATGATAAGCTGCCAAATCACCCAGTTGTTCCCTGAGCTCATCTATTCGCTGGTTTTCCCTGATCGCAATGAACTCCATTTCAGGAGTAATGACACCTTTTCTGGCATAGTGCATCTGGGATACATTTGAGCCCGGTTTTGCTATGAGTGGTTTCCTAATATGCTTAAATCTGATTCCTTTGATTTTAGAGTCAGCCTCACTTCTTCTGGCAAACTCGGATGAAAAGTCCTCAAGTTCAATCACGTCTCCTCTATCCTTGATCCACTTCATTCTTAGGGGGGCAAGCCCGCGGTGAACATCTATATCTATGTTTTGATCCGTGTACGGTCCACTAGTATCGTATACGGTGATAGAACTATTTTTTGGAGACCCCGTATCAACAGCAGAAGAAGAGTTTGAGTCATCAAGCTCAATCTCCCGCATGGGAACTTCAATATCGTGAATTTTACCTTTTACATATATCTTTTTAGATTTTGGGAAAGGGTCCCTTGTTATAAAACTTTTATCCGGAATCCTTTCAATTTTGACTCTTGTTACCATTAGACGAACTCCTTTTAAAATTTAGCTCCCGAACCCACCAAGTACTTAAGGAACAACTTTACAATTATATAGTATAAAAGTATTGAGAGAAAATCGCAATTATATCTTTGTGTTGTGAATATGAAAGAGTCTAGTAAAATAGATGGGATGTCACAACTTATACTGGCAATAGAGTCGTCATGCGATGAAACGGCAGCCGCAATAATAGAGGACAGCAGAAAAGTGCTATCAAATATTGTAGCCTCTCAGATCGATATTCATAGGGAATACGGAGGAGTTGTTCCGGAGATCGCCTCTAGAAAACATGTTGAGCTGATTTTGCCTGTGATAGATAAAGCGATAAAGGAAGCCGGCATTGAAAAAGAGGATATAGACGCTGTTGCGGTTACCAACGGTCCCGGACTGATCGGAGCCTTGATGGTGGGGCTTTCTACCGCAAAGGCACTCGCATTTGGACTTAATGTTCCTCTTATTGCAGTAAACCATCTTGAAGCACACATGTCGGCAGTTCATCTGGAAAACGAAGTAGAATTCCCATTTGTCGGATTAGTGGTTTCAGGAGGACACACAAGCCTCTACCTTGTAAAGAACTATAGAGAGTTTGAACTCCTTGGAAAAACAAGGGACGACGCTGCAGGAGAGGCTTTTGATAAAGCTGCTAAAATTCTAGGTTTACCCTATCCTGGGGGGGTTGAGATAGACAGGCTTGCAAAAGAAGGAGACCGCCAAGCAATTTCTTTCCCTAGACCATTTATGAAGACCTCCACTCTTGATTTCAGCTTTAGCGGTGTCAAAACCTCTATGGTTTATTATCTGCGGAAGCACCCTAACCCAGATGATAATGCCCTTAGGGATATATGCGCAAGCTATCAGGAGGCAATTGTTGAGACGCTCGTTGATAAGACCTTGAAAGCTGCAAAACAAAGTGAAGTAAAAAGTGTTGTTATAGCTGGGGGCGTTGCATGCAATTCAAGGCTAAGAGAGCTTTCAAGAGAGAGATTCGAGCAAGAAGGGATCTATATATACATACCATCTACAAAATACTGCACAGATAATGCCGCTATGATCGGATCTCTTGGAGGTTTCATGTTCAAAAACGGAGAAACGTCAAAACTAAATATCACTCCCTTTTCTACTTCGAGGCCTAAATACGAAAGGGGACGCGGCGGTAAAGTAAAAAACGCCTAATGAATTTTTTAACCTTCGTAGTCTACTACTGCCCTATCGGTCCTGATTACGCCGACAAAATCTACAATCTTTAAGTGCTCCTCATGATTCTGATAAGCATGAAGTCCTTCCTGATCCTCGAACTCCGAGTATAAAACAACATCAAACGCCGCAGGCGAAGGATTAAAGTTAATACCTACCTCAAGTGCTTTTAAAGACTCAATTTTATCTTTTAACGATTCAAGCGATTCTTTTAACTTAAGAGCATTTTCCTCTTTGGTAGCGTCGGCTGCGAAATCCTTTAGTCTCCACATCACAATGTGCTTAACCATTGTTATCTCCTTTTAGTTTTATCCATTTAATAAAAACATTCATCTTCCCTCAAACGTATTATTCTTTGATTTTTTACGAGGAGCAAATAAACTTAATATTATCTTATACCGAAAATCTACACAATCTGTTTAAAGATTATAAGAACCCGAAAAGAATAAGAACAATCGTTTAGTGAAGTAGGAGAATCGAGAAATTGGCTTTAATGGACAACGAGGAAGTAAAGAAAGGTAAAAAGACTTATGATCTGAAAATCATAAAGTGGCTGTTTGGTTTTACAACTTCATACAGAATATTTATGGCTCTGGCGCTCTTATTTATGCTACTTACAGCTGCGCTCGAGCTAACCGTGCCCTATATAGCCAAATTGGCTGTCGATAAATACATCTACCCTTCATGGAGAATAGCTGAGTTAACTGATAAGGAGACAGATAAGAAGTTAGTCTCAGAAATTAAGGAGAAATATCCCTCCCTGGTATTACCATTAGAAAACGGATCTTTTTTGATTGATATGTCTGAGATTGACAACGTCGACAGACATAACCTTGAAAAACTGGACCTTGTTTCACATGAAAGATACCTGGCTATTAATCAAGATGAGTTAGTGGGTGAAGATTATAAGAAAGTAAGTGCTATAGTCGCTAAAAATGAGAGCATGTTTAATAAGGCGGGCGGATACGATTACATAAGTTATTCATCTTTGGACAATCTAAGCCGGCAAGATCTTTTAGTACTTAGAAGCGGCGAGATAAAGCAAGTGGTTAGGCTTGCGTCTATACTCTTCCTTTGCCTATTTGGAGTGTTTATATTCAGCTCATTCTTCACTTATTTGCTCAACTACTCAGGCCACAAAATAATGCATAAAATGAGGGTCGATGTCTTCTATCATATAATGAAACTGCCTCAAACTTTCTTTGATAAGAACCCTGTTGGAAGGCTCACGACCAGGGTTACAAATGACGTGAACGCAATAAATGAAATGTACACATCGGTCATGGTGCAGTTCTTTAAAGATGTGCTCGTGGTTATCGGAGTCTTAGTTGTTATGTTTTATATGAATAAGGAACTTACCGTTTTTGTCTTTATATTGACCTTGCTGATGCTTATCTTTGCAAGCCTTTTCAGAATGAGACTAAAGACAGTATATAGAGATGTTAGAAGGTCTATTGCAAAATTAAACGCATTTGTTCAGGAAAGCGTCAGGGGAATTATTCTTATCAAGCTATACAATAAAGAGATTGAGAACCTTGAAAAATTTAAGGGTGTAAACAGCGAAAACTATAAAGCCAATATGGATCAACTCTGGGTCTATGCCACGTTTAGACCTTTTATTGAGTTTACCAGCGTATTTACAGTTGCTTTTGTTCTTTGGTACGGGGGATTAAAGGTACTAAGCCTGGATCTAACCCTGGGTGCTTTAATTGCTTATCTATACTATGTGAGATTGTTATTCAGACCAATAATGGAGCTTGCTGAAAAGTACAATATTTTTCAATCCGCCTCTGTAGCAACTGAGAACCTGTATGACCTGGCAAATGCCGTTCCCGAAGAGAGCTTAGGAATAAATGACGGAGAAATTAGAGGGGAGCTTGAATTTAACAATGTTTGGTTCTCATATGATGATAAAGAGTGGGTACTGAAAGACGTTTCATTTAAATTAGAACCCGGGGAAACTGTGGCACTGGTCGGATTAACAGGTTCAGGAAAGACGACTGTAGTTAATTTAATTCTAAGATTCTACGAAGCCCAAAGGGGACAGATTTTGTTTGATGGGGTCGATATAAAGAACTATAGCCCTGACTTTTTAAGAGAAAATATATCGGCCGTCTTTCAAGACCTCTTTTTGTTCGGGAAGAATATTACAGATGGTCATCAAGGGAACTCAAATCAACTATCGGGAATAAAAAATATAAATCAGCTCACTCAAAGTGACAGAAATTCTATATCTTCAGGCGAGAAACAAATTGTTTCAATAGGGCAGGCCTTTTCAAAAAGAGCAAAGTTCATGATTTTAGATGAGGCTACATCACACATAGATGCCAACATAGAAAAATACATTCAGGAAACAATCAAAAATAACGGTAATGATGTAACGACACTAATTATCGCACATAGGCTCTCAAATGTGAGAGAGGCTGACAGAATACTTGTCATTCATAAAGGAGAAATCACAGAATCAGGCACGCACTTTGCACTATTAGCAAAGAAGGGAATTTACTTTAACCTTTACAACCTTCAAAACGAGATCCGCCGTTTTTCATCTCTGCAAAATTAAGCTAACCAAAATATAAAATGGAATTCACGCCTCTCTCAGTGCAAGTTGAAAACCTTATTGAATATTTAAAGAAACGGGAAAAATTTACTAATTCCGATTTGAACTTAGTAGCTTCCCCGTACCGTATTTCACCATTAGGGGCCCACATAGACCATCAGGGCGGCCCAGTATTGGGTATGACAATAAACGCCAGAACACTTCTGGCTTTTATGCCCAATCACGAAAGAAAGGTTCGTCTTTACAGCACAAACTACCCGGGAGTTGTGGAATTTAGTATCGACAATATCAAAACCCCGAGACGTGGGGACTGGGGAAGATACGCTATGGGGGCAGCTAAAGTAATTCAAGAACAAAAGCCCCTTGAGCTAGGTTTCACGGGAGCATTAACGGGTTCCTTGCCTGCAAGCGGGTTAAGCTCCTCCGCATCAGCGGCTCTCGCATATCTTAAAGCGCTAGCGTACGTAAATAATTGCGATCCCTCATATGAAGATTATGTTGTCTTGGACTCCAAGATTGAAAATAACTATCTAAAATTACAAAACGGAATTCTTGATCAATCGTCAATTGTTTGCGGTAAAAAAAACAGCATGCTATACATAAATACGGTATCTAAAGAGGTTGCAACGCATCCAAAACCAAAATTGGCAAAGGATTTTAAGATCCTTATTATATATTCCGGACTCAAAAGAGAGCTAACCTCTTCGGGATTTAATACGCGAGTTGAGGCTTGTAAGAAAACCGCGGCTTTACTTGGACTTATGGGAGGCTTAAATTCTGCAAAGATCTTCTCAGATATTCCTGAAGAAGTTTATCTTGCACAACAAAAAAGACTTCCAGAGAATCTAAAACATTGGGCAGTCCACTATTTCTCAGAAGTCGGGCGAGTAAACGAAGGTATCAAAGCCTGGGATGCTGGCGAGCTTGAGCGATTCGGCAATTTAATGAATGAATCATCCAGGAGTACACTTCAAAATTATGAAGACGGCAGCATTCAAACTAATCATCTATTTGAAATAACATGCTCGCAAGACGGAGTGTACGGTGCTGCAATCAATGGGGGAGGATATGGAGGTTGTGTTGTAGCTTTCGTTAGGAATGAATTCTCTCAGAACTCCGCATCGGAAATAATAAACACCTACACAAAAGAGTATCCTGAGCTAAAAGAGTATGCTGCAGTATACTTCGCAAAACCGGACGACGGACTTAGGCTGTTATGATAAATACTCGGGCATTTGACACTAATACAATACTAAAACCGAGGTACTAAGTGAAGTTATAAAACTTTGAATCCTGATTATTTAGAACTTGAGGCGGAGGTAAATTGTATCGTTTCGGGGAATGGAAACCTGGTATTTTCCTCTTTTCCGTCAAGCTCTTCAATGCGGTCGGCTCCAAATTCCCTAAGCCTGGCTATTACTTCAAGCACAACGGTCTCAGGAGTTGAAGCACCCGAACTGAGCCCCACGACCATATTACTCCTAAATGAATGCCCGTCAAGATTCTGAGCTCCCTCTATAAGATAGGCTTTCTCAACTCCGTTTGCTTTTGCCACTTCAACCAGCCTGTTTGAGTTTGAACTCTCTGGAGAACCCATGATAAATATTAAGTCCGCCTCTTTGGCGAGAG
>SMWY01000095.1 GCA_004356555.1 Candidatus Dadabacteria bacterium | reverse complement strand
CGGGATTCGAACCCGCGACCCTAAGCTTGGGAAGCTTATGCTCTAGCCAGCTGAGCTACACCCGCATCTGAATAAGAAATCTATTATAAGCACCAACAAAAGTCAATTAAACCGTGATACCCGGTTAATTTGTAGCGCTTTACAGGATATAATAGTTCCTGTGACTGAGAGCAGAAAAACAGGACACCTTCTTACCGAGAAAATAAACCCGCGTACTTTGCATCTGGACAAGTGCTCTCCTCTTGAGGTAGTTGAACTCATATTGCAAGAGGACAGAGCAATTGTAGAAGCGGTTCATAAACAGAAAGATAGTATCGCCAAGGCTATTGAACTTGTAGTCGGCAAGTTAAAGCTGGGAGGGCGCTTATTTTTTATAGGTGCCGGTACGAGTGGACGTTTAGGTGTAATAGAAGCCACTGAGTGTCCGCCTACTTTTGGAACAGACCCGAGTTTAATTCAGGCCTTCATTGCAGGCGGAAGGGATGCTATATGGCAATCAATTGAGGGTGCTGAGGACTCAAGGACCGAGGCCGAAGGGTTTCTCACAGAGGCCGGGTTAAGTAAAGACGACACTGTTATTGGTATAGCTGCAAGCGCTTCTACACCTTTTGTTGAAGGCGGACTCCAATATGCAAAGAACTTGGGGAGCGGCTCCGTTTTAGTCACATGTAATCCTGTTAATTCCTCAATTGCTGAGGTGACTATTGAGCTCTTGGTAGGTCCTGAAGTGGTTGTTGGTTCTACAAGGATGAAGGCGGGTACGGTAACAAAGATGGTTTTAAATATGATAACCACTGCTTCGATGGTACAGCTTGGCAAAACATATGGGAACCTTATGGTTGATGTCCAGCCAAAGTCGGCCAAACTGAGGGATAGGGCTAAACGAATTGTTATGCATATCGCTGAAGTTAGCGAGGAAAAAGCTGAGGAATTGCTTGAGCAGTCCGCCTGGGATGTTAAAGCGTCAATTGTTATGGAGAAGAAAGGATTGGGCTTAAAAGACTCAAAAGAATTGCTAGAGAAATCTAATGGATTTTTACGTGAGGCGCTTAAAAAGTAGTATAGACTACTACTAAAATTATGACAGTGGATCTTCAGTCTCTAATTGATAAGAAAGATAAGCTTGTAATTGGTTTAATGTCGGGCACGTCTAAGGACGGCATTGACGCTGCTCTGGTTAAGTTACAAGGAAAAGGATTAAATACTGATATTGAGTTGGTGAAGTTCATCTGCGTTGAATATGAAGCGGAGGTTCGCAGTAGGTTAGATAATTTATCTAAAGTATGCTCCCTTAAAGCAATATCAGAACTTAATTTCGTTATAGGAAACGAGTTTGCTAAAGCCGCGCTGGATGTGATTTCTCAAGCCGGACTAAGTCCTACAGACATTGATTTAATTGGTTCTCACGGTCAGACGGTATTTCACAACCCCCCTTCTTATAGAGACGGCACGCCTTCTACTCTTCAAATAGGTGAAATTGATGTAATTGCCGAGGAAACAGGAATTACTACGGTTGGCGATTTTAGGACCCGTGATATTGCAGCAAGCGGCGAAGCCGCACCGCTGGTTCCCTATTTGGATTACCTTCTATTTAGAAAGCCGGGAAAGGTTTCCATAGCTCAAAACATTGGTGGTATTGCCAACGCGACTGTAGTGACTGAGGAGTTAGATGATGTAATCGCCTTTGATACCGGACCCGGAAATATGCTTATGGACGGGGTTATCCAAATAGCTACGGGAGGGAAGCAGAAATACGATAGAGACGGGCGATTGGCTTTAGCAGGAGAGGTTAATAAAGAGCTCCTGGATAAACTTTTATCTGATCCTTACTACGGCAAGCCCCCTCCAAAGTCCACTGGAGAAGAACACTTTGGGAATGAAAAAGCAGCAGAACTTTTTTCCCTTGTAGCGAGTGAGGAGCTTTCTCTAGAAGATATAGTGGCTACGCTTTTGATGCTAACTGTAAAGACAATAGTATCTTCATATAAGAATTTTGTTTTCCCGAACTGGGATATAAGTGAAGTTATATTTAGCGGTGGAGGGTGTAATAACCCATTGTTGATGGAGAGGATAAAGGCTAAATTACCCTCACTAAAATGTACGACTTCCGATGATTATGGAATCTCGGCAAATGCTAAAGAAGCTGTAGCATTTGCCGTACTGGCAAACGAATTGATATCGGGAAACAAGGCGAATCTTCCGCGGGTTACCGGAGCACAAAGAAAAGTTCCTTTGGGTAAAATTGCTTTGGGAAGACCATAACTATAATTCTTATTGAAATTCTCGCATAAATATAAAAAACACAATGAGTAAGTTGAATATCAACAATCTAAATATGGCTCAAAAAATAGGCCAGGTAATAATGCCGAGGATAGATTTTAACGATCCTAATTCTCTACCCCTGGCAAAAAGGCTTGTGAAGGAATGCGAGGTAGGCGGATTCATTATTTTTAACGGTAAGCGGGATATTGTGACAGAGACAACCCGGGAGCTGCAAGCTGTTAGTGAGATTCCTCTTCTTTTCGGTTGTGATGCTGAGAGGGGCTTAGGGCAGATAGTGTCCGATATGACACTTTTTCCATTTACTATGTCTCTTGGTGCAGCCCGCGACGAGGAACTAGTCTACAATCAAGCACATTTTATAGCCCATGAAATGAAGGAATGCGGGCTCAATTTACTATTTGCACCTGTTGCTGATGTAAATACTAATCCTGATAACCCAATCATTAATATTCGTTCATATGGAGATGAATATGCACTTGTTTCACGTTTATGCGTTGCGTTTATTAAAGGTTGTCAGGAAAACGGAGTTTTAGCTTGCGCAAAGCATTTTCCAGGACATGGCCGGACAGGGGTTGATTCGCATGTGGATTTGCCTGTATTGAGTACGAGCAAGGAAATACTACGAAATATCGACTTAATTCCGTTTGAGAAGTCCATAGAAGCCGATGTAGCCTCTATTATGACTGCACATATAGCTTTCCCCAAGATTGGGGACGGGAATGCTGTAACGATCTCAAAAGCGCTTGTTTCTGATTTGCTCCGAAATGAGATTGGATTTCAGGGTTTGGTCATTACCGACTCTCTTCATATGGGGGGAATTATCAAATTGGGCGATGAACAATATCTCTCTCTAAAAGCACTTAATGCAGGCTGTGACATAATACTCGATCCGACAGATCCTTTTACTTTAATTCAGAATCTTAATAATTCTCCAGATCCGGAGCTTGATGGAAGCCAATTGGAGCAGAGTGTTGAGAGAATAATATCAATTAAGGAAAAGTGGCTTACCCATGGTACAACTAGTGATACAACAATCAAAGAGCAAGGTGTAAATCTGAGAGAACGGATTGCTAGGCAGTCCATTTGTATTGTAAGAGGTGGCGTGCTTAAATCGAGAAATTCAGTCGTCTATACTTTTGATGTAACTGAATCGGATAAGGATATATCAAATGATTTTACAGAGCGACTTAAACAGGCGGGAGTGAACTCAGAAAAAATATCAATTTCTCTTAACAGTGATGATGAGCCGATAACAGATAATATTTCCGATGATACTGCAATAATCTGCCTTATATATACATCGGTCGGTGCCTGGAAAAAACTGTCTTTTTTGCATGATTCTTTCAAGGATATTTTGACCAAACTGGGATCCATGCCTAAGGAAACAGTTCTTATCTCTTTTGGCTCCCCATACGTAGTTAGGGATTTTGGTAATTTTAAAACTGTTATATGTAGTTTTGATTCGTTAAGTGAATGTCAGAAGGCAGCGGCTGATATACTTTTAGGCAAAGTAGATGCAAAAGGACACTTACCCGTAAGTCTTGGCTGAAAGCTGTGCCGATTTAATAAACCCATACAAATCAATGCCATCTTAGACAAGCTTTTCTAAAAGAACTATTTTGTTAAATCCGCGTCAGGTAAATTACAATTTCAATGCCCGAATCAATTGAGACCGCTCTATCGGCACTTAGTACACTAGATTGGGTAATAGTTGCCGCATATCTCATATTGTCGCTTGCAATAGGTATTTATTTTACAAAACGCGCGAGCGGCAGCATGTCATCTTATTTTGTTTCCGGAAGGAGTCTGCCCTGGTGGATTTTAGGCACCTCAATGGTTGCTACAACCTTTGCGGCAGATACCCCTTTGGCAGTAACCGGTTGGATACGGACAGAGGGGATATGGAAAAACTGGTTCTGGTGGAACTATCTATTCAGCCATGTATTTATCGTCCTTGTATTCGCGAGGCTTTGGCGAAGAGCTGAAGTTATAACTGACAACGAGCTTATTGAGATTCGCTACGGCGGAAAACCTGCGGCATTTCTTAGGGGATTTAAAGCCTTATATTTTTCGACCCTATTTAATTTTATAGTCATGGGGTGGGTTATTAGCGCGATGGCCAAGGTTTTTAAGGTTTTTTTCGGAGTTGATACTACTATTGCAATTGTGATCTGTATTTCTATTGCGTTTTTTTATACCATGATGTCTGGTCTTTGGGGAGTCGCTCTTACAGATTTTCTTCAATATTTCATTGCCCTTTTTGGGACAATTATTCTAGCATGGATTGTAATAGGATCTCCCGAAATTGGAGGGTTCTCGGGCTTTATAGATAAGCTTGGCAATATTGATGAGAAACATATTTCATTTTTTATGACCCCTTCGGGAGGTGACCCGGTAAGTGCGGGATTTTGGGACTCAAGCTTCTTCGCGTTTCTAGTATATGTAAGCATTATCTGGTGGTCCTCTCATAATGCGGACGGTGGAGGGTACTTTATACAAAGGATAAACTCCGCCAAAAACGAGCGTCATGCAGTGTTAGGCACTGCCTGGTTCGCCGTTAACCACTATATAATCCGTCTATGGCCATGGATTCTAGTAGCCTTGGCTACGCTTATTATCTATCCCCGAGTTCAGGATTACGGCGGGGATAATGAAGCAATGTATATAGTAATTATAAGGGACTTCTTGGGCCCGGGTTTAAAAGGGCTCCTCTTTGTTACTTTCCTAGCAGCCTTTATGTCGACGCTATCGACACAGCTTAATTGGGGCGCCTCCTATCTGATGAACGATATATACAGACGTTTTATAAAGACAGATGCTTCAGAGAGCCATTATATCTTGATTGCGAGATTATGTACGCTAATGTTGGCCGTTCTAGCAGGGTATTTTGCGTTCTATATAACCAACATTGGAAAAGCATGGATATTTCTCTGGGCTATGAGCGCCGGAGTGGGGCTGGTTCTTATACTACGATGGTTCTGGTGGAGGATAAACGCGTGGTCTGAAATTTCTGCTTTAGCCGCTTCACTTTTAACGATTTTAATCCTGTTTATATATACGAAGTCCCAAGGTGTGTCCCTAGAGTTAAAGCATCAGATCATTGTTATCCCGATTTCTATAATAACCTGGATAGTTGTTACTTTTTTAACGAAACCCGAATCAAACGATACTCTCGGCAAATTTTATAAGAGAGTACGTCCCTGGGGTTGGTGGAAACCTGCAAGCGATATGCATCCGGATATTGTACGCCCCCAATTTATGCCGGTAATTTACAATTGGTTACTTGGGGTTAGCTTTCTTTTCTTCGGGATGATCGGGGTGGGGAAAGTACTGTTAGGTAATTATTATTTCGGTACGATTTGCTTGGTCATTTCTATAATTTCGGGTGTTTTAGTTTATAGGAGAATGAGGGACGAGCTTAGAGAGGGATAGTAAACTTTTTATACTTTCAAAATTGTCTGACTGTGTTATAACTTATTGGAGTATTACAGACGGTTAATAAATATGGCTATAAAAATAAAAGTACTAAAACACCCCGAGCTAACATGGTATGAGAAGCTATACATTCCTCAAATATTAGGCGGTCTTGTAATAACTTTAAAGCATTTGATCCGCTTTAAGCCGATTACCGTCCAATATCCTGAAGAAGTGAAGGAGCTCCCGGAAAGATACAGGGGACTTCATGTGATGCCAGCAGATGATGAAGGGGAGATAAGATGTGTTGCGTGCAAGCTCTGTGAAGTTGCATGCCCTACACAGGCTATATCTATTGTTGCCGAGCCCGCTGATGATTATGGGATCGAGAGAAGACCCAAAGTTTTTAACATAGATTTTATGAGATGTGTGTTTTGCGGGTTTTGTGAAGAAGCCTGTCCGGTTGATGCCCTTAGGATGGGAATGAAATATGAGCTTTCGTCCTATAACAGAGCAGGGTTGATACACACGAAAGAGGTTTTCTTTGACCCAAACGTAAAAAGCAACGCCCCCAGAAATAATGCTAATTTCCTCTACGAAATGGGGAAGGGTGACATTTTAGATAATATTGAGGAAATTGATAAAGTAAAAAAACTTACCGGCATCTATACTGAATCTTAGTCTTTTAGACCCTGTATTAATCCTAAAGTTTAGGAATATTTTTGACTTGAGCCAAAAAAGATCTTACTTTGTATCCAGCAAACGCCAAACGAAGCCCCGCAATAAAAGTAGTATAAAAAGTGTAGAGGAATCCTGACCTTCCCCCAGAGAACTGGACCAGCTATAAGTAGAGGAATCTGGCAAAATAACCCTATATAACAGGAGGTATTTTGCCATGAAGAAGTCTAGGTTTACCGAGGAGCAAATAGCGTTTGCATTAAGGCAGGCGGAGACCGGCACAAAAGTATCCGAGGTATGCCGTAAGATGGGAGTAGCAGAGCCTACATTCTACAACTGGAAGAATGGTATAGGGGTAAGTGAGCTCAGATGTCTGAAGCAGCTTGAGGAGGAGAACAGACAGCTAAAGAAGCTTGTGGCTGACCTGAGTCTTGACAAGCAGATGCTTCAGGATGTGATAACAAAAAAAGCTCTGAAACCGGCCCGTAAGAGGAGCTTGGCGGAGTACCTGGATAGGGCTTACCGTGTGGGGATGAGAAGAGCGGATATTAACTTAATTTGCCCTTTGTAAGAGATTGTAAAAATTACTCACTATCTGCATTATATCTTTGATACCAGGGGGTAATTCTCAGTAGTCCTGCAATAGAGGATTTTAATTGACTTCTCTCAGTTACTAAATGAATTCCCCCATGCTTGGAAAAGAATTCTGATGTCATGGTATCCGGATCAACACCTCTTCCGCCACTGGCAAGTTTAACCACTCGATCGCCAGCAAATGCTACTGTAGCTTTCTTTTCCGCAATCATAAAGTCCCCCTGTACAACATAGCTTGCTAGTGCACCTCCTGTAGTAGGGTGACCTAGGAGGGATATAAAAGGGAGGCCGGCTTCTTTAAGATTGATTATGGCAGAAATAGTTTTAGCCATTTGATATAACGCCACTGTACCCTCCTGCATTCTGGCACCACCGGATGCAGTTACTGAAACCAGAGGGAGATCCTCACTCATCGCATGTTCTGTTATTAGTTTCATCTTTTCCCCGAACACTGCTCCCATAGAGCCGCCCATAAAGCGGAAGTCAGATACAGCAATTGCTACCGGAATGTCATACATATATCCGTATCCTACAACTAGTGAATCTTTGGAGTCTGTACGCTTTGATGATTTCTTTCGGGTGTCTAAGTAATCATAAAAATTAAACCGCGCATCGATATTCTCTGTACTAAGATTAGAGTGAAGCTCATGAAACGAATCTGTATTTAATAGCAGGTCAAGATAATCATCTGATCCCAGAGGGGATGGTTTTTCACAGTAGGGACATGAAAAGAAATTCTTTTGAAAGTCCTCTTTAGCAAAGTGCTTCCTGCAACCAGGTCTCGTTATGTTACCCTCGGCATCCTTTTCATCATTACAGAAATGAGGTTCAGCTCCATAAAGGGCTATCTGCATATGAGATATTTCAGGCGTTGCACTTTTAAAGGCATGAGGTAGCCAGCTCCTAATCTTTTTAGCTATGGCTTGGTAGCGATGGTCGCCCTTTTCAACCTGTCCGACTTGCTGTATTTTTTCTATTAGAACTTTCTTAAGGTAATTTGTATCGGATTTTTCAAGTTCTTCAGTTGTTTTGACTAATATTTTATCAATTAAATTAAGAGTTTTTGTTAAATATGTAGCACTGTCAAGAGAGGGTTCCTTAATAACTTTATCCACAATGCCATACTTAAGCATATACTCCGATGTCGGCTGTAATACTTCAAGCGCCTCTTCAATTTTATCCCCGCTTCGGAAAAGTATTGCAGAGCAGCCTTCCGCTGTAATAACAGAATATTCGGCTCGTGACAGCATAAACCTTCTATGCGCGAGCTGAAATGCAATAGCTCCACCGCTGCCACCGCTGCCAAGTACAATCGAGATTGATTTGGTTTTAAGGGAAATCATTTTTGACTGGCAGAAGGAAATGAGCCAGGATTGGAGCTTTTCGGCTGAGTATTCAAAAGGGTCTCCACCTATTGTGTCCACATATGTGTGGAGCATCAGATCATTTTCTTCGGCGTATTCCATCATATTGTAAGCAAGTCCGTACCCATCAGCCTTTACTAGTCCAAAGTTATATTTTAGACGGGTGTCATCGCTAGTGGGCATTTGCTGCCCAATTATTGCTACCTTTTTATTTGTACTTTTTAGTATTGCGGTTCCTATAATTACGGCCGGGTCGTCAACTAGCTCTATTAGTTTCCCGGAAGGAGTTTTTAATTCGAGTGAGAAATCTTCAAGCTCACTGTAAGGCACAAAATCCTTGTATAAGGAATCAACTATATCTTTAGACTTTATCTTTTTATATGACCTTGCCTGTTCATGTATCAACATCAATTTTGAAGGTCGGCTCATTTGTAATTCTCTCCAGTATTCTTTAGTGCTATTTTTTCTTAATAGTTTTAATATGTGATTTAAATCTTCAAACTCATCAAAACATATTTTCCATAACTTCAATTTTTCTATGAAACATTGGGTAGCACCTTTTCTACAAAAAGTTTCATAGATCTCATTGCTTCTTCATGACTGATACCGGGGAATTTAAAGCGGCAAATAAGGTTATCAATCGGAAGCTCATCCTGGTATTGCTTAATTGTCTCAATACACTCTTCAGGTGTTCCAATTATAGACTGAGCCCTGGCGATATCATAGAGGATCGGGTCATCCGGGTCAGATAATAAATTTCCTTCCGTATCGACCATAGAGCCCCATGAAGCATAGCCTTTAGCGGTGTAAGTTACATGTTCTTTTATTTGTTCCCATGCATCATCAGCGCTTTTTTCTGATATATATATCTCTCTAACAAGAGGTTTTTCATAATCATCTGGATTTCTCCCGTATTCATTTAAAAGGGAGCTATGAAGATCAAAGAGATATTTAACAATAGGGATTACACCAATCGCCGGTATAAAAAGCGGTGCACCTATTCTTGCAGCTCTCCTTATAGCAGGCTCGGTAAAAGCCCCTACCCAGATCGGTATAGGTTTTTGAACAGGTTTTGGTGTTATATTTATGTTTTCAAGTTTATAGTATTTCCCATCAATGCTAAAAGGCTCGTCTCCCCAGCTTTTTGTAAGGATTTCGATACCTTCTTCCATACGCCCTCTTCTTTGTTTCAAAGATCGGCCAAACCCGTCAAATTCTTCTTTTCTGTAACCAAGCCCTATTCCCAATATTAAGCGTCCCCCTGAGATTAGGTCTGCAACAGCGGCATCTTCCGCTACTCTGAGCGGGTCATGAAGCGGTAGAAGCAGTACACCTGTGCCAATACGAATATTTTTTGTTTTGGCAGCGATGGCAGCGGCGGTTAACAAAAGAGAGGGACAGTACCCGTCACCTACAAAATGGTGTTCTGAAAGCCATGCTGAGTCAAACCCCATTTGGTCCGCGGTGCTTATTTCTTCTAACATTTCAGCATATAACTCTTTATGAGGTCTTGGCTTGTGTGGCGGCGACTGCATAGTGTAGTAACCAACGCCGAATTTCATTTTAATCTCCTATCTATATTGTTATAGGTGCAATACTTCATTGACTATATACTGCCTGTTCTGGGAATTTGGATTATTATAACCTGAAAGGTTAAAAATTGGTAAGTTCGGCAAAAAAAATGGCTGGATTGAACAAATGTTCTAACCAACCATTTATGAAATTTAATTTTTATAGTTTATGCTGTAAATGACGTTCCACAGCCACAGGTCCCAGTTGCGTTAGGGTTACTTATTGAAAACCCTGTACCGTTAAGACCGTTATTATAATCCAATACGCCACCTTCAATATAAGGATAGCTCAACTCGTCAATTGCTACTCTCACACCATCTGCTTCAATAATCTCATCAGATTTATCAATTTCGTCATCAAAACCCATCTCATATGAAAATCCTGAACATCCGCCGGGCACAACTCTTACTCTTAATACGGACTCAGGAGTGTTTTCCTCAACTAACAACTTTTTGATTTCTTCAACCGCTTTAGTAGATACACTGAACATTTAATAACTACCTCCCTGTAAATTATTCACTATTAGTATATGCATTAATAAATACTAAAGCAACCCCAAATATAAAAATTGCAGAGTTTAAGATCGCTGATTTTCTATGTAACCGCCCAAATTCCTTGCGAATTTCCTGGTATTGATGACTATTTTCTTGAACGCTTCTCATCTCTGTTCTGACTTTATG
>SMWY01000094.1 GCA_004356555.1 Candidatus Dadabacteria bacterium | reverse complement strand
GCCTTTAAGGGCGCAGACGCAGAGGAAGGAGCAGGGGTAAGAATCATAAAGAAGGTTCTTGAAGAGCCGCTCAGGGGGATAGCAGGCAATGCAGGATGGGACGGATCAATTGTAGTGGGTAAGGTAAGTGAGCAGAAGGGGTCACATGGTTTTGATGCCGCGAAGCTTGAGTACCGCGACCTGATAGCAGCTGGAATTATCGATCCTGCCAAGGTAACAAGGAGCGCTATGATAAACGCGGCAAGTGTAGCGGGACTACTCCTTACAACAGAAGCCCTTGTTGCCGACAAACCAGAACCTGCCGGAGGAGATGCCGGAGGCGGTGGTGCAGGGTTGCCATCCGTAGGCGGCATGATGGGCGGCATGGGTAGCGGCATGATGTAGACTGCTCTAAAAACTAAAAAACGAAATCAGTTATCAATGAAAATAGTAAGGCGGGCTGAACTTAATTGGGTAGCCCGCCTTTTTTATATTCTTGAACGGTGTAAGTCCGATTGTCTATTTGGTAATCTCGTAAAACAGATCTCAAATTTTCTCCGACAGATATGAAGGTACTATATTAACTATTCAAATACCCGAAGCACCATTTCCAAATTATTCAGGTCATCGAATAAGTGGTCAGGACTGTGTTCTTCTAATTCTGCTCTGGAGTAACTGCCGGTAGCAACGCCAACCGTTACAGCTCCGGCTGCTCTTCCGTGATTTATGTCATATGGGGTGTCTCCGATGACGAATATTTTTTCAAAATGAGATGGGTGAGCAATGTGGTTTTTTGCCCTGTCTAGGGCTTTTAGTATTAGTTGTTCTCTGCTATGGGAGTCAGAACCAAATCCTCCGAACTTAAAGTGGTTATCTAAACCCGCACTTCTAAGTTTGATCCACGCCCCTTCCTCAATATTTCCTGTGGCAACTCCGAGAACCATATCTTTTCTAGAAGTTAAGTTCTCAAGCAGTTTTATGACACCCGGCATAACTGTAATCTCTGATTTTCGGGTTTCTTCTTCGAGGAAAGGGACATAGTGTTTATACAGTTCTTGAGCTTCTTCTTTGGAAAAATCTCTATTGAGCTCATTCATAAAAATCTCTTTTAAAATTATAGGGTCGGTTTTTCCTGCGGCGTCAATTCGATTCATCGCGTTTTTAATGCCATATATTTTTTCAAATGCCCGGTTTGCCGCTCTTGTCCCTGCGCCGTTCGTTAATAACAATGTCCCGTCTATATCAAAAAGTAAAAGTTTCATAGGTCAATTCGTATTGATATTTTCAATTGCTGTTGTGTAGAATTCACTTTCAAGCTCCCACAGCTCGTATGCCTTTTTTGATGCTGCGGTTAGTAACCCTGTATTCGGATTCTCTTTTTCACTAATGTCTTTCAGCATTAATGCTATATCACTCCATTTACTGCCGATCAAGTCCATTTTCTGGGACAATTTAAGTTCCTTAAGAGAAGGAATGATATCCTCAGCTTCTATTAAAAAATCTCTATATATCCATCTGAAACCGGCTCCCCCCACCCCCCTTTTCTTTATTACTTGATATCCAAACCTGCAGCACCATTTCCAATCGGAAACATCTTTCCAATTAGGGAGGTCCTCGGACCAGAGTTTTATCTTATGCACTCCCGATTCACCCCTTCCACCTGTATAGCCACTCAGCATCTTTCTCGCGTTTTCACAAATAGCCATGGGAATGATTTCGGTTAAGGGTCTTATACGCCTATCAATATTTACCTCGATATAGTTATTATCTAAGGGATTGGATGGATCCTTTGAGGACATACCCTCTTTGAAATTATCATAAGGTACTTTTTGAAGTCCCTCTAAATGGTTATCAGCTACAAACATTGTTTTGGTATCGTCGTCATATCCCCAAACAGATACTATGTGTCCCGGAAAGTGCGTAGAGGAATTATAATAATCCAAATAATATATGTCGGTTTGAATTATGACTGGAATGTCTTCGTCTATATATTGCTTCACAGTATCTAGGACGTTTTCATTTGCATGTTTCCATAAAGTTGATTTGTCCATTAGGCTCAGAAAAGTTGTTTCCATAGCCGGCCCCCTGACAAATATCATATGTGAAGGGCTTATGTCATCTCTTATAGAATAATAAAAACCAAGTCCTCCGCCAATTCCAAAACACATAGGTTCCGACCAGTTATATCCGTAGTGCGTCATCACGTCTCTCAATGTAACAGAGCCGCAGTGAAGACCCGGGATATGTACCCAGTTCTTAATTATCTTTTTCATCGACGTATAAACCTACCATAAGATCATTTTTTTTTACTATATAATTGCTCATTTTATATAAATAAAAGATGGCCAGAAAAATTAATATCATTAATACCGATGAGTACTATATTATTATATGAAATTAGTTTATACTATTAGCAGGGTGATAACTGGATTCTTGATACGGTCTGTGGATTCAAGTAGCAGAACTACTATCTAAGCCTATATATATTTTTAGTTTATATGACCTTGCCATCATCCTCCAAAGGGCGAGCTGGGGAAAAGTTTTTTTCACTAGCTTGCCCTTGTTTTTTTTAACACTCAATGCATCTTATGTCTTTAAATTTCATCCATTATAATAAAGCCTATATATATTCTATTTGTATAAACTCTAATGCCTTGGAGGCACCTTAAATGAATAAAGTGAGATATCTAATAACATTAGTTTTTTTCTTGATAATAATCCCTTTTTATTCGAGTGAGTCTCAAGAACATAACAATTCTTCAGCCATTGTGGATTCCCAAGATTTTAAGGATTACTGGTACGATGGGAAAGCTGAAATCACTAGCTACAAGCTTGAGCAGGCCCGTTATGGTGAACTTCACGAAGGCTATGTAGTTCTCGTGTTTGTTACAGAGGATTTTTCAAAATCAAAGCAGGTGAAGCTGGATCACCCGCAAAACGCAAAGGGGGACGACGTTAAAGTTCTTAAGCTTAACAGGATAAAGAAATTCGATACCGGTATATATCGCTATTCAATGATGGACTCGGTTTTTACCCCTGTCTATATGGATGAATATCCTAACACTCTTAAGGTTACCTCCTCATCGCAGGAGTGGTGCGGTAATACATTTACTCAGTTAAATCTTGATAGTAACGGTTATGAAGTGAGGAGCTTTTCATATTTTGAATCCGAGGGTGACAGAACATTTAGTCTCCAGAAAGAAGTCCTCGAAGATGAGTTATGGACACGCATAAGGCTCGAACCGGAAAGTCTGCCTGTAGGCAGGATAAAAATAATACCTGCCGCTATGGCATCCAGACTTACTCATAAAGAGTTAGAGGTTGAAATCGCGGAAGCATCTCTTGGGCAGAATCCTGATGATTCTAATCTGATGAACTATAAACTAGTTTATGATGATTCGGGACGCACTATGAAAATCACTTTTAGCAAAACATTCCCCTATGAAATAATATCATGGGAAGAAACTTATTTAAGCGGTTTTGGAGCGAATGCTAAAACTCTTACAACAAAGGCTACAAGGAATAAAGTATTGATTAGCGATTATTGGAATCAGAATAAGCCCCTTGACCGTGTGTTGAGAGAGAAGCTTGGTTTGAATAGATAAGCGACCCCGGAGCGGGGCCGCTTATCTAATAACTTTCAATTAATCTCAACTTTAATTTCTTTAGGTTTAGCTTCTTCCTTTTTTGGGAGAGTCACCTTAAGTACGCCGTCCTTGTAACTAGCAGTAATGTTCTCAGCGTTCACATTATCTGAAAGAACAAAGCTTCTAGTAAAACTACCGTAACTGCGCTCAACTCTTACGTAGTTCTCCTTATCGACCTTCTCTTCAAATTTCTTCTCACCATTTAATGTGAGAGTGTTGTCGTTTAGATCAATCTTGATTTCCTTTTTTTTCAGTCCTGGCAGCTCGGCATTCAATACGTAAGTGTTTTCAGTTTCGTAAATGTCTACCTTTGGGGACCAGGATGCTTCGTCTGTTGCTTCTCCAGAGTGAAAACCCCGGCCGAATTCGTTAATCAATCTGTCTACATCGCTGTAAAACGGTTTAAATCCTCTAAATGGCTCCCAAACTTTTAATCTCATTTTTTTGACCTCCGTGGTGTCTAATTTTTTTCCTACACTTTGAAATTAGTCACGCTTTTTAGTTAGTCAAGGTAATTTTTTTCAAAGTGGAAAAATGAGGTTATTTTAATTAGCCTTGAGAGGGAGAACTTAAATGCTAACTGCAGAAAAGCTAATTAAAATGTTCAATATGAAGCCGCTACCTAAAGAGGGGGGATACTATTGTGAAACTCATCGCTCCGCTCACGTGCTTCCCGGATCTTCATTACCTGAGCAATATGAATCAGAAAGAGCGCTTAGTACCGCAATTTACTATCTACTTACACCTGATACACAGTCCTTATTACATCGACTGCCTGCTGATGAAATATTTCACTTCTATCTTGGTGACCCGGTATTAATGCTACAGCTCTATCCGGACGGCACAGTCAAAACAATACTTCTGGGACAGGATATAGATGCTGGCCACTTTGTTCAGGTTATTGTGCCTAAAGGGGTGTGGCAGGGCTCTTATTTGTTAGAAGGGGGGAGATTTGCACTTATGGGTACCACTATGGCGCCCGGATTTGATTTTGCTGATAATGAAATTGGAGATAGGGAGACTTTAATTAGCCTATATCCGTCGCGCCAAGATGTAATAAGAAGGCTTACTCTTTAAACTTTTCTAATTTTAGAAGTGATTCTTTATTGTTTTCTTATACGACCAACTATAATTTAATTTCAACATAGGCTTTTTCTCTTATACCTTTTAACCATGATTGTAGCTGGACTTCCGCTTTTTGACGGTGGAGTATTCGTCTTATTTCTTCACTTTCACTTTCACTTATGTAAGTCTCATTCTCTGATTTCTCATCATTGCTATTGCTGCTGGGTTTTGTTCGATTAAGAACCTTTATAATATGATATCCTGCAGGGGATTGGACAGGTCCTGACACTTTTCCTTCAGGTGTTCTTTCTACTGCAATTTCAAGAGGTTCTATTAAATCTCCCTTTTTAAAAATACCTAAGTTGCCCCCTTTATCGGCTGTAAAGCTGTCATCGGAGTATTCTCTTGCCAGGATTGCGAAATCATTTCCCGATTTTGCTAATTCTGCGACTTCAACAGCTCTGTCCTGGGCGTCAGGAGTGTCCGGGGATATTAAAATATGAGCAATCTCTACTTCCTCCTTAGGTCTCTCTGTGATGCCTGAATAGTCACCCGTATAGTCAATAGCTCCGTAATTCTCTTCGTAATATTTTTTTATTTCGTCATCAGTTACCACAATTCTATTTTTTAACTGAGACTCAAGAAGTTTATTGCCCAAAGTTTGTGTTCTCCATTGTTCTCTAAAAGTTTCGGGTGTAAGGTTTTGTTTCTTTAGGACTTCTTCCATCTGATCCTCAGTCAAGTTGTATTTACTTCTCACTTGTTCTATGCTCGCGTCGAGCTCCTCTTTGGTTACTGTAATACCTCTTCTATTAGCCTCTTGCTCAAATAGTTTTGCTTCGACCATCTGGTTCAAAATGGTTCTCTCATCTATTTGCTCTGTGGAAGTGGGGTTCATACTGAGTGCGGCCTCTCTTAGCTCAGATAAAGTGATTAGATCATCGTTAACGATAGCTACTACTCTATCTATTACTTCTTGAGCCCCTAGCGGAGTAGATATAAAAGCTATGATAAATAATGCAAATGTAATTTTGAAAAGATTATTTTTACTTAGGTTCACTTTTTATTATCTCCTGTAATCTATCTTTATATACTCTGACTCCCCATTGTTCTCTTAGGCCGTTTATGTAATTAAGGAGTCTCTCGTTAGTTAATTTTGAGCGTATGATCCGCTCGACCTGTCCATATGGGGGAAAATCAGGTTCTTGATTTGCTTTAATTATAAGGTACCCGCCCTGAACTTCAAACGGTTTTGTGATTTCTCCTTCTTTAAGCTCAAATATTTCGTTATCTATCTGTTGGGGAAACTTCCCCCGATTAATATATCCTACCTTACCGCCCTTTTTTTTCGAAATCGGGTCATCTGAGTACTCAAGCGCGAGCTCTTCAAAACTCTCACCAGCATTTGCCTTACTTGAGACGAGCTCGGCCTTGGATAGTGCGGATTCACTAGAAATACCATTTTCAGGATTAGTTTTTATAAAGATTTTACTTATTTGTATACGCTCAAACTCTTTCTTGTTTTGATCATAGTACATCGTAATATCGTCATTATTTAATTCTAATTCACCTAAAATTTCTTTGCCGAAGGTTTTTATTATAAGCTGTTTCTTATAACGGTCGATTTCTTCTTGAATATCACCCCTATTTTCAAATCCTCTTTTTAAAGCCTCGTTATATAAAACTTTTTCGTTTATATGAGTGTCTAAAAATTTATTTAGTTTTTCCGGAGAAGAGCTATAAATAGATCTTTGTTTATAGGAAAGTTTGTTGAGTTCATCCCTCAGGTCGTCTTTGGTTATACTTTCTGAGCCGACTAGGGCTAAGATATCTGACGGTGCTTCTTTGGTTTCATTATTAGAGTTGTTGCAGCTGAAAATGAACCCAATTGTTAAAATCAGGATTAAGATTCTCATCTATTCTTTTCTCCAAATCTAATTGTCAGTGAGGTTTTTGTTTTGCCTTCTCAATCTTGAGTAAATCTTTCAATATATTTTTTGTCTCGTTAATAGAATCTTCATTTTCATAAAGTACTTCCATTTTTCCCTTAGGAGGGAAGCTGGTATGAAACTTTGAATTTTCTGAGAATATTATAACAGTTCTTTTATTCCTAATCTCAGCTTTTTCAATAGAGAGCCCTTTCATTAAAAGTTTTAAATCTATTAACTCTATGAGGTTTAATGTAGGCTCAGGTATGTCGCCGAACCGGTCTGTTAACTCTACTCTTAAATTTAGGATTTCCTTTTTAGAGCCGATTGCAGATAACCTCTTATAAATAAGTAGTCTCTCAGCGTCAGTAGAGATATAATCATCAGGGATGAAGGCCGGTAAGTTAAGAGATATCTCAGGTTCGGTCTCTTCTTCTTGAGCCTCACCCTGGAGTCTTTTGACTGCACCTTCTAACATATCCAAGTAGAGTTCAAGGCCTACATCAGCTATATGTCCCGATTGTTCATTTCCAAAGAGGTGCCCGGCACCTCTTATTTCAAGATCCGAGAGAGCAAGTTTAAATCCTGATCCAAGCTCTTTAAATTCTGATATTACTTTGAGTCTTCTTTTTGCTTCATCAGTGAGGGGTCTTGTGCTGGGAATTAAAAAATATGCATATGCTTTTTGCTCAGACCTGCCAACTCTGCCCCTTAATTGATATAAATCCGCAAGCCCGAATGTATGAGCATCATCTATTATTATCGTGTTTGCTCTCGGAATATCCAATCCTGATTCTACAATTGCGGTTGTTACCAGTATATCTATGTCGCCCTTAATAAATTTCCCTATACTCTCCTCAAGCGGTTTTTCCCTCATTCTTCCGTGAGCAACTTCGATCCTGGCATTGGGCACAAGCTCTTGCACACGATCTGCGACTCTGTAAATATCCTTTATCCGATTATGGATAAAAAACACTGATCCGCCGCGCCTTATTTCCTTAGAGACAGCTTCAGTGATTATATTTGAGTTTGATTTATAAATATGTGTGTCTATTGACTGTCTGCCTTCCGGGGGAGTTGTAATTAGGCTAATATCCCTGATTTTAGCGAGAGAGAGTTGGAGGGTTCTGGGAATAGGTGTCGCGCTTAATGAGAGTACGTCAACTCCTTGTTTTAATTTTTTAAGCTTCTCTTTTTGAGATACTCCAAATCTGTGCTCTTCATCAATAATGAGCAGTCCTAAATCCTTAAATTTGATTTTATCATTAAGTAGTTTATGAGTTCCGATAATGATATCGACTTTGCCCTCTTTTAGTTTTAAAATTGTCTCTTTTTCCTGTTTGCCGCTTTTAAATCTGGACAGGACATCAATCATAATAGGATATTCCTTTAATCTGTTAAGAGCAGTTTTATAGTGCTGGTCCGCAAGGAGCGTAGTGGGTACTAGAAAGACTACCTGCTTTCCGTCCATAGCAGCTTTAAATGCCGCTCTCAGAGCAACTTCAGTTTTACCGAAACCCACATCTCCACAGATTAACCTGTCCATTGGTTTTGAGGATTCCATATCCTGCATAACGTCTTCAATAGCAGCTTCCTGATCAGGAGTTTCTTCATAGTCGAACTCTAACTCAAACCCCCGGTATGTCTCATCTCTTTTTGAATACTTAAACCCCTTTTCCGCTTTTCTACGTGCATATAATTCAAGGAGCTCTCCAGCCACATTCTCTACGGCTTTCCTTACTTTTTTAACCCTTGTGTTCCAGCTTTGGTTCCCAAGTCTGTCTACCTTATGCGGTTTACCATCGCCTATATATCTCTGGACTAGCTTAAGTTTATCGACGGGTACATATATTTTATCTCCACCGGCATATTCACATTGTATAAAATCACTTTCCGTATTGCCTATTTTTAACTTTTTAAGGTTCCTAAAGATTCCAATGCCAAACTCCACATGCACAATATAATCACCCGGTTTAAGTTCGCTAAAGGAGGTAATAAAAGCCGAGGGTACATCCTTTCCCTTTTTGTAAGTAATCCTATTTTTCTTTTCCCCAAATATTTCTTCCTCGGTTAGTATCTCAAGCTTTGCTTCCTGAAATTTAAAGCCCTTAGCTAGGTCTCCCAGACGTGAAGCTATATTTTCGTAACCACGCTCTTTTAGCAGATATAGAATTTTGTCGCGTTCGTTTTGTGTTTTAAATGCTAAAAGCAGGGAATATCCGTCATTTTGACATTCTTCTATTTTTTCTGACAGTGTATCTATGGGAGAATCCCCATCATTGGCCCATTTGATTGATATCGGCTCTGCATTGAACCTGACGGTTTTATTCTTATCATTAGATACGTCTAAGTCTCTTAAGAGCATGTTTTGGAATGCCTTAACTTTCTTTTTAATATAATCCTCAGTGAAAAAAAGCTCTTGGATAGCGGGAGCAATTTTAAGTTGTTTTTTTAAGATAGCTTCTGTTTCCGGCAAGGATTCTACAAAGGTTTCAACAGAACTCAAGATCTCCTCTGGTTCATCTTTTATTATTAATGTATCAGCGGGCAGGTAATCAAATATTGAACTTAACTTTGGATAAAATGAAGGAAGAAGCCATTCAATATTGGGGATTCTTTCTCCTTTTTCAATTTCCCCAATGATCTGAAGTTTATTTCGGGCCGGTATTCCATCTTCATCTGCTCTTGTTTTTAAGTATTTTGTCGCTCTATCGATTGATTTTTGATCCAGTACAATACCGCTTGCCGGTAAAAATACAGCGTTTTCTATTTTCTCGGTTGATTTTTGGTCCTCTATATTGAAAATTCTAATTGAACCCACTTCATCTCCAATAAATTCAAGCCTTATTGGGTTGTTCTGTCCGGGTGAGAATATGTCTAAAATAGAGCCCCTAGTGCTAATCTCCCCCCGGCCTTGTACAAAGTCTGTTTCTACATAGCCAGTTTGCTTGAGACGAATTATAAATTCTTCTCTTAATAGCAAGTCCCCTTTAGTAATTTCCATGACAAAATTATAAAAGGATTTCCTAGGCACAATTCTTTCAAAGAGAGCACCTATTTCAGCAATTACCGGCTGCCCACTCATTGCACAGTAGAGCCAGTTAATTCTTTCCTTTAATAACAGTGATTTTGATGAAAAGAGGGCTTCTCCCCACCCGGGCTCCTTTTTTAATAGGACAGGAGGGGGTTTTGGAAGAAAGAATGATAGATTTTTTGATGCCGATTCTGCCTTCTTTTTTGTAGGAGATAAGAAAAGAACAGGTCTTTTAATAGTACTTAAGATTTCTGATACTAGATAAAATTTGGAAGAGCCGCTCAGACCGGAGAGAGATATTATTTTTTCTCCAGAGTCTATTTTACTTAAGAGATTTTTAAAATTTTGGCTGCTAAAAAGGTTCTTATTTACAGTTTCTGAAATACTAGATTGTTTACTCACGATTTATACTAAGGGAGTTTCCTTATAGTCCTTAATTTCCCGGGCTATTTCCTCTCCCATCTCTTTACATCCTAATTTTATCATTCCTTCATGATATATATCTGCAGTTCTAAAACCTTTCTCAAGAACTCTTTCTACTGCTTCTTCTATTACTCTTGCAGGCTGGTCCAGATCAAATGAGTATTTTAGCATCATTGCGGATGTTAGGATCATGGCAATGGGGTTTGCCATATTTTGCCCGGCAATGTCGGGAGCGCTTCCGTGAACGGGTTCGTATATTGCACCTTCTCCTATACTGGCCGAGGGCAGCATTCCTAGAGATCCTGTAAGCTGAGCGGCTTCATCACTTATAATGTCGCCGAACATGTTCCCGGCGAGCATTACATCGAAGCTCTTAGGTCTTCTTATTAACTGCATAGCTGCATTATCTACATAAAGGTGCTCTAACTCCACATCAGGATATTCGGTTTCCCCAATTCGTGTAACTGTTGTTCTCCAGAGCTGCATAACTTCAAGCACGTTAGCTTTATCAATTGAGGTTAGCTTCTTATTTCTTTTTCTCGCGATATCAAAAGCGACCCTTGCGATCCTTTCAATTTCTAGAGTTGTATAGCTCAAAGTGTTAAATCCTTTTTCCTGACCATCCTTAAGCTTCTCAATACCCCGAGGACGACCAAAATAGATACCTCCAGTGAGTTCTCTTACTACCATAATGTCTACACCCTCAACAACTTCTCTCTTTAGTGTTGAGGCATCGGCAAGAGCAGGGTATACAATAGCCGGCCTTAAATTTGCAAATGCATCAAGTTCTTTTCTTAAAGCAAGAAGACCGCTTTCGGGTTTATTCTCATGAGCTAGGTTTTCCCATTTAGGACCTCCTACTGCTCCCATCAGAACAGCGTCGGCTGATTTGGCTTTCTCTATCACTTCATTGGTTATTGGGATACCGTGTTCGTCAATTGAAGATCCGCCGAATAACTCTGTTTCAAATTCAAAATCTATATTATGTTTTTCTCCTATAATATTAAGAATATCAAGACTTACGTTTGTTACTTCAACTCCAATTCCGTCTCCGGGAAGAACCAGTACTTTAGGCAATTTATATCTCCTTTTCTAAATTAAGGTGTTCCGTATTTTACCCAGAGTGTATCGGATGGGAAAGTGTTTATCTTAAAACTGTGATAAAGAATTAGTAGCAGCCACTTTTTTCTTTTTAAGCTAATCTTCTGCAAATGTTATCCTAGTTTAACTCTTTTCAAAAAATCATAAAATATTAAGCCTAATTATTTCGCTGATTATGTATATAAAAAGGGAGTTCTAAAAAATCTGAATTGAAAATTGGAAATATAATAATGGGGTAAGAAAAATAACAAATCGGTCAAGATCCAAGATCATGAGCTGCCCGTTGGGCCAGCAGCCGGTCAAAGTGAGAACAGTACTGGAATCAACTACTTGATCAGCAATAAATCAATCATTGCGATTTTTTTTCTTTCTTATTTCATTCTTGGTTTTTATACCTTCTCTCGGGAATGATTTTGCTTGGGATGACGTTTCTTATATCGAAAAAAGAGCTTCAATTCTTAATTTCTCTTCGAAATGCGAATACACAGGATATTGTTAATGAAGCAAGGTCGATTCTACAAATGAAATAGAAGCTCTTTATGCTAATATTATGTTCATAATAAGCAAAATTATCCTATGTAGTTTCTAAGTATGCCTATACCTTCTATATGAACTTCTATAGTATCGCCCTTTCTCATTGGGCCAATTCCCGATGGAGTCCCGGTTGATATTATATCGCCTGGAAGAAGAGTCATGACATTTGAAATGAAGCTTACTAATTTAGGAACATTAAAGATCAGCATGGATGTATTAGAGCTTTGTTTTATTTCTCCGTTTAAGTATGTCGCTATATGTAAATTAGAGGCGTCAAGGTCAGTTTCTATAAATGGTCCAAATGGAGCAAATGTATCAAACCCTTTACCTCTTGTGTACTGCAAGTCCTTTGCTGTAAGATCTCTGGCGGTAATGTCATTTAGACATGTATATCCGAAAACATAGTCTAGCGCTTCATCTATATTAACGCCCTTTGCCCTACTTCCCATCACAACCGCTAACTCGCCTTCATAGTCAACCCTGGAGGACATATGATCTGGATATATAATAGTATCTTCATGTCCTATAATTGCCGTGTTAGGTTTTATAAAAAGTCTAGGATCTTCAGGTAGCTTACTATTCATTTCCTCGGCGTGATCCCTGTAGTTCAATCCTACGCATACTATTTTTGTTGGCGTGCATGGTGGAAGAATTTTAACGTCATTAATATCATTAGTTATATCTGTTGGCATGTAATCTCCAAACAGATCCCACTCTATTTCCCTGATTAGCTCTCCTTCAAGTACCCCATATTTTTCTATCTTATCTTTTTCTTCATATCTTATGTATTTCATTGTTCACCTCAGATATTATAGCTAATTTCAATATTTTACTTCTCTTAAGTAAAGCCCGTGTGCCGGGGCAGCATATATGAATTTTGTTTTCTCTCCAGTATCAAGAATCTTTGAGAAGTCCGAAGGTGTAATTCTTCCTTTACCAACTTGGACCATTGTTCCCACTATGAGTCTAACCATTCTCTTAAGGAATCCCGTGGCTTCTATACTGAATTCCAGAATATCCTTGTCTACTTGTTCAATTCCTGTACTTAAAACCGTCCTGACTGTCGTTTTTACCTCTGTACCAGATTGAGCAAATGCTTTAAAGTCGTGTTCACCTATGAGATATTCAGCGGGTTTCTTCATTAGATCTAATTCAAGAGGTTGGGGTATATACCAGGACCTATTTCTAAGAAGTGCGGAAGGGTGAGGACTATTAAATATCTTATAGATATATGTCTTGCTCTTTGCTGAATACTGTGCATGAAAATCTAGATCCACCTCTCGGGCATCTAATATTGTTATATCTTTAGGAAGAGTAGAATTAAGACCCATCTGAAATTCGACAGCTTTGATATTACTTTCAGTCTTAAAATTGGCAACTTGCCCCAGTGCATGCACGCCGGAGTCAGTTCTTCCCGATCCGAAGAGAGCGATGTTTTCTCCAGTAATGCTCTCTAAAGCATTCTCTATTTCTTCTTGTATTGTCGGCCCTTCGTGTTGTCTCTGCCATCCAAGGTAATTAGTTCCTTCATACTCTATAACAATCTTGATGTTTCTCATTTACTGTATCCCGCCTTTATCAAGCTTGATTCTGGGATCCAGGTATACATACAATATATCTACAATCAGGTTGGCTAGTACAAGTATAATCGTATATACGATAGTTATTCCCATTACTAAAGGGTAGTCCCTGTTTGAAACCGCCAGCACGAAAAATCTTCCTATTCCGGGGATAGCAAAAATGTGCTCTACTACAAAGGAGCCCGTTATTAGAAAAGCTGTTATGGGTCCAATTACAGTAACAACCGGAATCAAAGCATTTCTCAGAATGTGTTTTGTAACGACTATAAAATTGCTAAGCCCCTTTGCACGTGCTGTTCTAATAAATGGCGCTTCTGAAGTTTCTAGCATACTTGCACGTATCAGACGAGCCAGATAGGCCGCGGGGCCGGCGGCAAGTGTCAGCGCAGGAAGCACTATATGGCTCGGACTTC
>SMWY01000093.1 GCA_004356555.1 Candidatus Dadabacteria bacterium | reverse complement strand
GCTACCTTGTAGCAGCTTCTTTCATCCTGTGGAGGAAGCCCCTTGGGCGTAAGCACAACTTCAGCGCCAAAAAGCTTAAGAGCCTGAATTTTTTCTTTTGTAACTGATTCCGGAAGCGCAAATATACATTTGTATTTTTTCACAGCACTTAACAAGGCAAATGCAATACCCATGTTGCCTGATGTTGCTTCTACAATAGTATCCCCTGGTTTGAGTAACCCCTTAGATTCAGCATCCTCTATTATGTATTGTGCGACCCTGTCTTTAACACTTCCACCCGGATTATTGAACTCGAGCTTAGCATAAGTATTACTACTAGTTTCGCTCGATAAATTATTAAGCTTAACGAGTGGAGTGTTTCCAATTAATTCTAATAAGTTTGCAGATGCCTTCATGAGTTTCGCTTTATTTCTTTCAGAAGCGGCTTTTGCAATTCCTCAAAGCTTGGAATTTCACTACGCCGCATACCATTTTATTTCTACATCTTCCCGATCAGCATAGATTTTACCAGCAACTGCTTTTACTTCCTCTAAGCGTTTTTTCTTCTCAGGTGTATCTACATTTACTTCAAAATATTTTTCCAAAGACTTAAGGTGCTCACCGACATCCCCTTGAACCTCTTCTATTACTAACCGACTTCTTGGGTCTGCCACAATATGATAAAGCTCAAGCAAAGATAAAAAATGTATAAGAGAACCCAACGCATAAGCAAAATTATCAAAGGTGCTGTTATAGGTTTCAAGAATGTCGTATATCTTTTGGCCAATTTCAGGGGGTTTATAGGTTTCAGGTGTTTCCCCTAACTCCCTTGCTCTATCTGAAAAGAGTTTTGCATGTTTTGCATTATCAGCAATTACTTTTGTAACAACTAGCTTGTTATCCAGATCTTGAATAGTTTTTAATTTGTCCCCAAATAAATCCACCCATGCAAGCATCCCGTATGCGTGTCTTGAGAATGCTTTTGCGAGCCGCTTGGGGTCTGAAAGAACTTCTTTTAATTGTTCCTGGTTACGTATTGCCATATTTGCTTTTCTCCATGAGCATTAGGCTCTTTTCATTCCAACCTGAGCTGCAACTAGCACGGGATCCCATACCGGAGCAACAGGGGGTACATAGGTTAAGTCAAGCCAAGCTATCTCATCCAAAGTCATTCCAGCCCATATAGCTGTGGCAAATACATCAATTCTCTTTGCTACTGCTTCTCCTCCAATCGCTTGAGCTCCAATAAGTTTCTTTGTGCCTTTTTCAGCTACAAGTTTTATCATTATAGACTTTCGCCCCGGGTAATAATGAGCACGTGTATTAGATTCAATCAAGGTTGTCGAGACATCATACCCTTCCCTTTCAGCTTCCAATTCTCCAAGCCCCGTGCGTGCAACCTCAAGTTCAAATGCTTTTGTTGCGGATGTGCCAATGATCCCGGGAAAGACAACATCTTCGCCAACTATATTTGCTCCTGCAATCCGTCCTTGCTTGTTTGCTGTATCCCCTAAGGGAATCCAGACATTTCTTTTTAGTATTCTATGATAAGCCTCCGCACAGTCTCCACATGCGTAAACTCCGGGGATATTGGTCTCCATTCTTTCATTAACATGAATTGCTCCTGTCTCTCCAAGTTCTATAACGGCGTCTTTTGCTAAAGCGGTGTTCGGCTTGATCCCAATCCCTAAGAGAACCAGCTCTGTTTCAACCGTTTCACTTTCTGTTATAACTTTGGTTACTTTTCCGCTTCTTTCGATAGCCTTAACCCCGCTCCCAACTATGAGTTTTATATCGTTTTCAATAAGCTCTTCTCTAACCATTTCCGATATTTCCTCATCATAGTTGGCAAGTACTCTAGGCAATTTTTCGATCACTGAGACTTCTAATCCTCTGGTTGAAAAAGCCTCAGCCATTTCCATTCCTATATATCCTCCTCCTACTATTGCAACACTTTTAGGGGATTTGCTCTTTATGAAGCTTTCTACTCGGATACCGTCTTCAAGTGTTCTAAGTGTAAATACCCCTTCAGCATCAATACCGGGGAAAGAAGGAAGTAAAGGGGAAGCGCCTGTCGAGATTACAAGCCAGTCATATTGAACTTCAAATTCTTTATCGGCTTCAATGTTTCTTACAATTACTCTTTCTTCTTTAATATTAATCCCCAGCACCTCGTTCAGTACCCTAACATCCAATCCCCTCTTTTCTCGAAGCTCTTCAATAGGGCGGGCGATAAGCTCAGTAGGATCCTCGACGAGCCCTTCAATAAGGTAGGGGAGTCCACAAGAACCATATGAAGCATGGGGAGACTTCTCTAAAACAAGAACTTCTATGTCCGGTCTTCTCCGCTTCACATAACTTGCTGCGCTCAGGCCTGCAGCAACCCCACCTATGACTACTAGAAGTTTTTTCTTAGACACCTTTTCTCCAATAATGGCAGGCTGATAAATCTTAACAATTCTATATATGAATATTATTTAACTACTTCAGCACGTACAATCTTTGTTCCTGCTACAAGAGCTCTCAGTTTAGATCTTGCTTGTTCACGCTTAAGATTCAACAATCCGCAGTCCGTGCTAACACAGATACGGTCAAGCGGAATGACCTTTGAAGTCTCACGAATGATATTAGCAACCTCTTCGGGTGTTTCGGCAACGAGTGTCTTTGCATCTATTGTCCCAATTCCCAAATCCTTATCTTTAGGGTAGTCCTTCAAATATTTAAGGTCATCCAGACCCCGGCTCTTAAGTTCTATATGAATTTGATCAACATTGGCATCGTATGCAAACGGGAACATTATGTTCCCCTGAGTTTTCGTTATTCCTGGAGAGCCTCCCTGATTTCCATAGCATATGTGCCATACTTTATAAGCCTCAATTCCATCGAATGCAGTATTAATTACATCAACAAACCAATATTTAGCTCCCAGATTCTCCACATAAAAGGTAAGGGGCTCGTTAATTTGGATTAAATCAACGCCTCTGCGTGTGAGATCCTTGAATTCCTCATTATAGGCATGCGCAATATCCAAAGCCAATGATTTAATGTCGCTATAGTATCGGTCAGTCGAACAAAAAGCTAAAAAAAGCGGCCCTTGGCAAGCAATTTTTATAGGCTTTTTAGTAGCCGATTTCGCAGCCTCTAGAACAGGCTCTAAAATGGGCCTATTCCAACGAACTTTATCATAAACTATTGGTGCATAAAATTTTCTGTACGGTCCAATTTCAACGGGTTCTCCAAAACGCTTCATACCCACGAAACGGTGCGCCATAAGGTGGATTGCCTGCCCATATTCGTATGCAGTCTCTGACTCCAAATAGAGATGCCCGTCGGTTACTATATCAAGCCCTGCATCCTCTTGCTCTTTTATACATAATTTCACAGCGTCTTCATAATATTCTTTGGTCAAATAATCTATGAAATCTGGCTCATCAAACTCTCCAAAAACTCTCCCACTGAGCCAGTGAGGCCTCGGATAGGAACCCACCATTGTCGTTGGAAGCAAAATTTCTTGTCCATTAATCAGCATATAGGTTAATCCTTCTTATATACATTTTTGATCTAGCCAGCAGCTTTTAATCATTCACTTGAACCCTTTGTTCATAACCCTTTTGTGCAAATAAAAAAATTGTTTCAACCTTCTACACTTTTAATGAAAGTGGACTGAAGACCATTGGACTCGGAGATCTTAGACAAATACTTTAAACCCGTATCAGGAAGAATCGTCACAATATGCTCTTTCCTATTTGTATGTCGTGCATACTTCAGAGTCCCGGCTAGAGCAGCACCGCCTGATCCGCCGGCGAGAATTCCTTCATCCGCCATCAGGTTTTGTACCATCTCGATTGACTCTTTATCGCTTACCTGAATAACCTCGTCTATATAATTAAAGTCAATCACTCCAGGTATAAAATTCTTCCCTATCCCCTCTATATTAAATTTGGAGGCTTCTTCAACTACACCTAGCTCTTGGTAGGTTCGATAAACCGACCCAATAGGTTCAACACCGATAATTTTTACATCCGGATTCTTTTCTTTAAGATAACGTCCGACACCTGAAATCGTGCCTCCGGTTCCTATACCGCAGATAACGGCATCCACTTTCCCATCAGTGTCTCTCCAAATCTCAGGCCCGGTGGTTTTATAATGAGCCTCCGGGTTGATGAGATTAAAATACTGATTGAGATAGATACCATTTTTTTGCTTTGCAACTCTCTCTGCTATTTGGTAGTAACTTTTCTCATTTTCACGCAAAAGCCCCGCAGGTGTAAGAATCACTTCTGCGCCAAAGGCCCTAACCGCTTTTATCTTATCCTCACTTACAGTTTCAGGAAGCACTATAATGCATCTGTAACCTTTAAGGGCCGTCACCATGGCGAGAGAAGTCCCGGTGTTCCCTGATGTAGCCTCAACTACAACATCTCCGGGATTAAGGAGGCCTCTGCATTCTGCGTCTTCTATAAAGTAATATGCAACTCTATCTTTGATACTCCCAGTGGGATTAGAACCCTCCAACTTGACGTATATATTGGAACTAAGACCTGATGATATCTTATCAAGTTCCACAAGTGGTGTGTTCCCTACAAGTTCCAATATGCCCTTATTTATTTTCATATTTCATTTTGCCTTTTATTCAACTTCTTTAAACAATATATGAGAACGATACTTAGATTCGTTCACCCCTCCTTTGCATCCTACGGTCTTGCCATAGATGCTAATTCTTGTTTATCTTTTCTAAAATATCTCTTGCCCGTTCTGTCCCTTTCTCCTCGAAAAATCGAACAACTCCTTCTCTATAAATCCCGGTTTTTGCTTCTGAGATAGCTTCGGGCAGGGATTTTCTGAAATGATCAAAAGCCCATGTGTCCGGCCTTGAAATATTTAGCCGAATATAGTCGGTCGCCCCGATGTTCCCGAGGCCGTCCCCTGGGTAGACAGCTACGCGGCGTTTAAATAGAGCTACAGTCAGCTCCTGTGCGCTTACTTCTGTCCCAGAGACATCGATAACCATAGAAAACCCGTATTGAGGTTCTACCGGAATCGTAATACCTGGAATTTGACCAATAATTTCTTTGACGAGGGTATAGTTTCTGCGGACAATCGCCTCTGACTGTTTTACATACTCATCATCTTGTATAGCCGCGAGAGCGCCGTACTGGGAGATCAGATTTGTGTTAAGCCTGGTTAAACCCACTTTAGTTATAAGACAGGCTCTCATCAAATCAGGATGTCCCGCCAAAAACCCGAGACGGACTCCAGCCATACCGTATCCGTGTGAGACACTGAAGGTTGAAATCACATTATCAACATCGGTCTCTTTCCAGAGAGAAGTAATAGTGT
>SMWY01000092.1 GCA_004356555.1 Candidatus Dadabacteria bacterium | reverse complement strand
CCTCATTAAACTGTTCATATCCCACTTTTTTAAGCTCGGCTACTCGCCTTGGGCATGTAGCATTAAAAATACTGGGTCCGCTGAACCTGGCCTCTGCAATAACTGTAGTTTCTTCTGGAATTTCTATTCTTTGTAGATAGTTTTGCCATTCTTGTGCAAGTTCTTCAAGACTTTTTCCATAGACTGAAAAGTCCCCACTCTTGTATACTTTCTTGAAATTTTGAATCCCATAAGTGTCAATCAAGTAACGGGAGAATGAACCCATTAGTGTATAGCTCACTTGAGCGGGAGCGTACCAAAATCCAAACCCCACAATATCCTCTATGCCAGGCGCAATCCCCATCTCAATCATAGCTTTTGACCACTGGTGAGGGGTGAATCTTTGCCCCCTCCAATCTGCAGCAACAGCTATGCCTTCAAGGAGTCCTATCTTAGGACTTAGCTTAAGAATATAGTTTCCGAAGTCGCCAGACATAACGTGGACGAGTTCATGCTTTAGTATAGGGTGAGGGAACGAGTCGTAGAGCAGATGAATTTCTTTATGGATCGGATTGGCAATAGTTGTCTCACCAGCCCCTAGGAGTTTCTTTCTGGTTTCTATGTCGGGATAAATATAGGAGCGTATCTTGTCTGTAGAGTTTACATCTAAAATCTCTTTTAGCTGCTTATATCTCCATTCGTGATCCTGAGCTATAAGCTCTATATTCTTTGCTTCAGGTGTGCCGGGAGCGAAATAAATAATAAAATTGTCTGTTTCGATCGAATCTGAAAGAATGTTTTGGGTTATATATTCGCGCGTATAGCTGATACCAATTCTTGATTCGTTTAGATGGGCAGTGATTAATACAAAAACAACAATAATCAGTACAATAGTATCCCATATGCCAAATAAGCTGTATCTAAGACCATTTGCTACTCTTAAGATGAGGAGCAACAAAATTCCCCAGAAGAATACAGTAATACGTGACACGATTAATGTCAGCGATATTGGGATTGCCTCGTCATAAAGCGGGCCCGGAAACAGGCCAAATATTGGGTTATAGACAAAGATCGAGAGGCCGTAGTAGAGCTTCCATAATGCATAGCACAATATGATTAATATAATAAGAGGGCCTATAAATACTCCCTTTCTTCCAAAGAAGTATCCAACCAGCATTCCAATTGATGTAGTGAAAAAAACTGTGATTGTTGGGATTAAGAGAAAAAATATTGAGCCTTCCATTAAGTAACAGTCATTTTTTATTAGAGAGCTTGCGAGTCCTATCAAAAACGGTATCAGGAGTATAAAGAAATTAATTGTCAAGATAGAGCCAATCTGGTCTGAAAGCCCGTTTCTTGACCTTTCTCTTCTTTGACTAGAGCTTATAAGTGAGGCTGAAATAAATACTGATAGAAATGACAATAATACTGCAGAAAATGCTGAGAATTCAAAGCCTAAAGTGCCGATTAAGGGGAAGAATGTTAAAACGATTGATGCTACAAATACTATCGCAAGCGATATCAGTACGCAGGGTGAAAGAAGCATTTTTTCAAATGTCATATGGATTTCCATCCGGTATACATATCTGGTTTCTCTACAGCCGGATAGAGAATAGTTTACATTATGTGCTCAGGAGGCATAGCGTTTGTTTTAACCGCTTTTGAGTTGGAATATGATTGGAACTGTGACCCAGCTTGAAATTTCTCTCCCGTTTTCTTTGCCCGGGATGAAAACCCAGTCCTTTACAGCTTCAAGTGCTGATTGGTCGAGCATCTCATGCCCAGAGGGCCGGGTTATTTCTATTTCTCCCACCTTGCCATTCTTTAGTACGAAAACCTTTAACTTAACTTCGCCCTCAAATCCTCTCTTCCGGGCCGCTCTCGGGTACTTAGGTTTGGGGTTAAGATTGTAATCAGGATAAGCAAGTTCGGTTTTAGTTCCGTCTAGGCCGGTTGCTTGATCGTCGAGAGATCCAAAATTTCCATTTTTAACTATTGATGCTGTCTCAATTCCTTTCCCAGCTTTATTCTCTTTAATAACTTTGGAGGTAGAGATCTGTTTTGATTTCTGAGTCGGTTTTTGTTCTTTTTTTATTGTTCTTAGAGTTTCTTTTTGTATTTCGTTTTTGGTATTTCTTTTAACAGCCTTATTTGCCGGTTTTTTTTGTAGCGCAACTTTTGATTTACTGATCTCTTTGGGGGCTATTGAGAACTTGGTAACAGTCTCAGATGTGGATGCTTTACCCTGCCCGTTATCATGGCCGCTAATAAGTCCTACCATTACGGTTCCGGATCTTCCTCCTGAGGGAGGGTTTTTAAGGAAATATAAAACGATTGCGGAAATCACCAGTACGTGGAAGGCAATCGATAACATAATAAATGTTCTAAGTTTGATGTTCTGCATTATCTAATTTGCTAATAAGATTATACAAATTTATACAATAAAAATGTAGGGGATAATTTATCAGAAATTTGTAAGCTTCACCAGAGAATAGTATTTTAATTCTATTACGAATCATATGGGAGAATAATATGGCATATATAATAATCAAAACTATATTGACTGCAGTGATAATAGTAGGTATTTCAGAGATAGGTAAACGCTACACCACATTTGCGGCTTTACTCGCGGCGCTGCCTTTGACTTCACTCCTCGCTATGATCTGGCTATACACAGACACTAAGGACGCAGAACGTATTGCAGACTTGTCAATTTCGATCTTTTGGCTGGTTCTTCCAACTTTATTATTCTTTTTAGTGCTTCCGTGGCTATTACGTCAGCAATATAATTTCTGGTTATCTATCACGATATCTAGTGTGGTGATGATAGTTTTTTATCTGGCTTACGCCACGATAGGGAAAAAGCTTGGGCTTCCGCTTTAGTTTTTAATACGGACTAATTAAAAGTTTTTTCTTGCCGAATAGCTATAGGGTAAATTATAAATTGTCTATCATGAAATTAATATTTCCCTAAGTCTTATCATCCCGGTCCTCATCCAGCTTTTTACTGTACCAAGGGGCTCATTCATATGTTTTGAAATCTCGCTCTGGCTGAGCCCTCTAAAATATGCTAGCTCAATTGACTGTCTCTGCTTAGGGGTGAGTTCTGAAAGGGCTTTCTCTATAAGTTCTCTTTTTTCCCTGACTGCTGTTGTCTCATCAGGTATAGGGGTATTGTCTAAAGAGTCGCCTATTAGCGGTTCATTTGTAGTTCTTCGTTTGGCGTCGGAGCGGATTCTATCTATAGCCCGGCTCCTAGTCATAGTAATTACCCAAGCTGAGGGTGTTCCGCGATCAGGCTCATAGTCAAGAGCCTTGTTCCATATCTGCTTGAATACATCAAGGGCTACTTCGTCCGCATCAGGCCTATTGCTCAAGATCCTATACGCAAGACCATAGACCTGAGATATTGTAGTGTCGTATAGTTTCTTTAGAGCCGATTCACAACCCTTGGCTATTTTGGAAATTAGCATAGCCAGGCCGCGTTCATGCTCTGAAAATTTAGTTAATTTCTCTTCACGATTTGCCATTATCCGCCCTTGTATAAGGCAAAAATTTACAACTTATTTAAATTAAGTTCAATAACTATATCAAACTTTTGGGTAAAAAGCCCAAATTTTTTTAATATAGTTAAATCTATAGATTCATTGCAAATAATCCAATGCCTCTTTAAGTAAGCTAAAATATCCAAACAACCCGTTAACATCGTAGGTATATTTAAATAGGCGGTAGTTTTGTATATATTATTATTTAGGTAATTTAGTTAGGCGAAAATTGCATGAAAGTATCTTTGGAGATGGATGAAAGATAGAACAGAATTAGAAGAACTTATTTCCGTATATGCTTTGGGTGCACTAGAGGGGGAAGAGTTGAAAGAAGCAGAGGAAATTTTAGCTTCAGGTTCTACTGAGGCTCAGGAATTGCTGCGAGAATATCAGGACGTCACTTCATTTCTCCCCTATACGTCAAAAGGGCTTATGCCAGATTCCGCTTTAAGAAAGAAGATTGTTGACGAAATACTAGGGTCCGGAGAATCCCCAATTGTAGAAGCGCCTCCACCGTTCTGGAAAAGATTCCAGCAACTTGGATTAACCTTGGGAGGAGCAGTTGCAGTAGGCTTGATACTCTTTCTCTTTATCTCAAATCAATCACTTAACCAGAGGCTTGGGGAGGGGAGTTTAAAGATAAGCGATCTTAACGAGAAGATTACGGATCAGGAAGAGATCATCAGCTCTCTAAAAAGTGTGATTGCGGAAAAAGAGTCCGAAATGGGAGATCTAAAGCAGGCATATGCAAGCCTTGATGAATTATCTGAATTTTTAGAAGACCCTGATGTTGTTGTTATACAGCTATCGAATATGCACTCTGACCCTGATGCAGGAGGTGGGGTGCTTTGGGATACAGAAAGTAACGAAGCTTTATTTTATTGTCTCGATCTAAAGCATCCACCTGAGGGTAAAACATACCAATGGTGGGTTAAAGCCGATGGTGTTCATAAAAGTGTTGCTGTATTTAAAGTGGATAGCAAAGGAAGCAGCGTAATTAGACTTAAATCACTTTCTGATCTAGGAAATGTTGAACACTATTTAGTGACGCTAGAGCAGGCTGGCGGCGCTGACCAGCCTAGTGACCAGATGTACTTTGCAGGAGATCATAGAGGTTCTTCTCTTTAGAAGCTGCTTACTACCTATAAGAACTTAACTTTGAGTTTCCTGAATTTATATAGCGAAATAATCCCGGTATTAAGCAGGTTAGCTCCAAGTTCCCAAAGGCCTGCGTGGAAACCCCATGGTCTATCTGTATCAATGATTTCCCTCCCAGCTTGCAATTACCTCCAACATATTTTAAATTCTCTCTTGGTAATTAGAAATTCTAAAAGTATGCATTAATAATTCGGAGGCAATAAAATGGCTAAGAAAGTTAACGGCAAAAGCAAGAAGGGAAAAGGGAACGGAAAGTTTAAATTAGAAAAAAGATATGAAGATGCATTAAAGTACCCACTTTTCGATTCAATTTTTAACCGCCGTTCGAGACGTTTTGGTTTGGGAATGGAGCTTCCTGATCAAACGCTCGGTTTCAAATCTCAGTACGACCCAAAGCCTCTTGATGAAGTTGAAGAAGCACTTTTAGTTTGGTCCGGAACAGGGCTAACAGGGCTTTGCCTTGCCGATCTCCCGCCTGAAACAGGTATAGACCTTCTTTGCCAATGGACTGGACGTACCTGGCCCTCAGCCTGCAATAACCACGGGACTGAACTCTTTTTTACCAATGACCAGGGGCTATATTACGTCGATGTAAAACATATGCTTCCCAAAAACCATGAACTCGATATGTTTTTTAAAATGAGTCGTAATGAGAAAATGGAAAGGGTTTTAGAGCTTTACAGAGAAAGCCTCGTGAAGCTGGAAGACGGAAGGGCTGATCTTCCTGACCGTATGCCGGGGCTATTTGATTTTAACCAATGGAACACGAACAAGCCCGGGACAACAGTTTTCATCCCGGTAACTGATATTACCGAGGAGTACTTAAATTTACTTCATCTTTACTGCAGCAATACATATGGATTTACAATTATCGATGACCTGACCAGGAAACCAGCGGGAGTGGGTAAATGGATCAAAAAGGGCAGATTAAAGGATAGCGTTAAACTTTCTTTATTTGATCTTGAGTCAAGAGTTTTGACGGGTCTTAATGTTGAGCAGGCATTTATATGTCAGAACATGAGCCTTGCGCTTCAAGCGCTTGGGCTTGCCGGATGGACATTTAGCGGGTTTATTCCGAGGTTTGCGATGGGTGCCGCTCCTGAGCTATTTAAAGGGCTAGGGTTTAGATTTATACAGCCAAAGAAGGGAGTGTTAGATCCTCCTACAACTGTTCCTGTTGGAAGAGACGGAGTGTTTGAGGGGTACTGTCCACCGTATTACAAAAATATGGATGAGGCTATTGATGCTTTCCACGAGCATAAGGACGCAGCGTGGGAATCTACTAAGCCGTTCCCTTACACTGAACCGGATAAACACCTAATGAGAGCCCCTCAGCCCACTGAGACAACAAAACAGATTGTAAGAGACGTAGCCAATTATATTTACGACACATACGGAAGGTTCCCGGCGTTTGTGGATCCAATGTATATGCGCCTTGTATTCCAGGCAATGAATATTGACGTTGAATTTTACGATGAGCACTATCCAAAGGGCGCTTATTCTGACACGCATTTGAAAGCGTTTTTGCGCAATCATCCTGAAGCTAAAGGCAAAGTTGGTAAAAAGGTCGGGAAAAAAATGGCTAAGAAAAAAGCTAAATCCGTAAACGGCAAAAAAGGGGCAAAAGCCTAATTAGTATAGTACGCATACGCTCCTATAACGGGAATCTAGGGTACGAACAAGTGTTACAGAAATAGTTGTAACTATCATATAACACTTGACAAACATTTGAAAGTTATCTAAAGTGGATTTGGGATGGGTGTTTTTTAGACTCACTTTAATTTGGATGGGGGTCATAGTATGAAACGATCAGATATTGAAAAAGAGTTAGCCGATAAATTTGATTTGCAGCCTTCACAATCAGAGCAAATTCTCGATACCATTATTGAGCACATGACTTATGTGCTTGAAAATGGAGGGAGAATTGAAATTAGAGGATTCGGGAGCTTTTTTACTAAGAGCTACGGATCTTATGAAGGCCGTAATCCAAGAACGGGCGAAAAAGTAACTGTTTCTTCAAAAAAACTTCCTCATTTTAGACCAAGTAGGGAATTAATAGGTAAGCTCAACGAAGGAGAGTAGATTTAGTTTTCTTTTTTGTCGGCAGTTACATTTAGACCCGTAATCAGATATTCATTTTGCCTTTCTGACTAAAGGGTAAATTGACAATTCCAACCTTTTTGATAGCATTAATTTTCTATGCCAGAACTTAAAATCCTTACGTATCCTGACCCTATGCTCAGGAAAAAATGTGAGCTGGTTGAAGAGATAGATGACGCTCTTTTGACGCTGTTGGATAATATGGCCGACACTATGTATGAGGCCCCGGGGGTAGGACTGGCTGCGCCACAGGTGGGGGCTACTAAAAGGGTTATTGTGGCCGATATTAAACCCAGAGAGAGAGCTCAGGAATCTACAGACGAGGAAGAGATCCTTTTGCCGCCGGATAGATCAGAGTTGATTGAACTCATTAACCCTGAGATTGTATTTGCCGAGGGTGAGACGATACACGAGGAGGGATGTCTCAGTATCCCGGGCTTTGTAAGCGATGTAAAGAGAAAATATGAGGTAGTTGTAGAGGGATATAGCCGGGATGGGGAGTTTATTGAGATTAAATGTGAAGATCTCCTTGCCCGAGTGTTACAGCACGAGATTGACCACCTGGACGGAATACTTTTCATTGACAGAATTAGCAGGCTAAAACGTGAGCTTCTCAAAAAAAAGATTGAAAAAGTACTTGGCAAAGAAGAGAAGTACGCAGTTTTATAAATCATCTTCATTTTAACATCCTACTAAATATATTTAGAAACTTATATGATCGAATATAAGAAGAAGATCTCTGCCTAGACAACGTCTGCCTTATTCCTTATTATAAAGCCCCATGCCATCTAAGCTGTCAGAGGAAATATCCCCGTTTTACGTAATGGATGTTTTGGAAAGGGCTAAAGAGATTGAAGCCAAGGGCGAGAGTGTTATCCACTTTGAAGTTGGGGAGCCTGATTTTCCCACGCCCGATGTAATATCAGAAGAAGCAATCAGGGCCATAAAAGAAGGGGATACAAAATACACGCACAGTTTGGGGATCCCCGAGCTTAGAGAAGCAATATCCGAAAATTACGAAAGTAAATATGGTGTAATAATTACACCCGGAAGGGTGATTGTTACTATGGGGAGCTCCCCTGCGCTATACTTGGCAATCATCTCATTAATTGAGCCAGGAGAAGAGGTTCTCATTACCGATCCCCATTACGCATGCTATCCTCAGATTATTAAAATTGCGGGCGGAGTTCCCAAAACATTTAGGATTTATGAGGAAGAAGATTTTCAAATTGATATCGGAAGATTAAAGAAAGCTATATCCCCAAGGACCAAAGCTATATTAATAAATTCTCCTGCAAATCCTACAGGAGTAGTTCTGAGGCCCGAAGTAATGAGAGAGATCTCTGAACTTGGAATATTCGTAGTTTCAGATGAAATCTATCACGGGCTTGTTTACGGGGGGGAGGCCAGAACGGTTTATGAGTTTACGGAGACTGCGTTTGCTGTAAACGGGTTTTCAAAATTCTACTCTATGACTGGCTGGAGGCTCGGGTATCTTATAGCTCCCCAAGAATTTATAAGGCCCATACAGAAGCTTCAGCAGAACCTATTTATATCGCCTAACCCTTTTGTTCAAAGAGCGGGAGTGAAGGCGCTTAAACAGGCGGGGTCAGAAGCGCTTAAGATGAGAGAGCTTTTTGATGAGAGAAGAAAGACCATGATTGAAGGGTTAAAAGGGCTTGGATTTAAAATGAGGAGCGAGCCCGAAGGCGCATTCTATGTCTTTATTGATGCCAGCGATCTAAACCCGAATTCACATGAACTTGCTTTTGATATTTTAGAAAAAGCCCGGGTCGCTATTACACCGGGTGTCGATTTTGGAGAAGGCGGTGAGGGTTATTTGAGGCTTTCCTACGCTACATCTATTCCTAATATTAAAGAAGGTATTATAAGACTGGGTGAGTATATACACAGTAAAGGCGTTTCCCTATGACAGTTCCATCTATTGCAGAAATAGACATTTCCGAAAAAAGAATATTCATAAGGGTTGATTTCGATGTTCCACTGAGTAAAGATGGCCATGTACTGAATGAGACCAAAATCTTAACCGTACTTCCCACCATAAGATATGCCATAGAGCAAAAAGCAAAGGTCATCATTGCCTCCAGTTTGGGTAATGGAAAGGGGAGGGTCAATAAAAAACTTTCACTTGAGCCTATTGGAAGAGTTCTTTCAAAAATGCTGGATACGGAAATATTTTTCCCTGAGAACTCGATCGGTGAGGCCGTTAGAAAAATAGGGACAGATATGCAGCCTGGGCAAATAATGCTTCTTGAAAACCTTGATTTCCAAAGAGGGGAAGCAGCAAATAGCCTTGAGTTTGCAAAGAAGCTTGCAGAGTCCGCAGATATATACGTGAATGAGGCTTTCTCGGTCTCAAATCAAGTAAAAGCATCATTGAACGGTATTTGCGAATTTTTTGACAGAGTATGTATAGGTTTCCAATTTCAAAAAGAGATAGAGAATTTAGACCGTATTAGGGATCCGGAAAGACCGTTTACCGCAATATTAGGCGGCAGCAATGTACTCGACAAGATCGAGATAATGGAAAGTATGCTTGATAATGTTGATACTATTTTGGTAGGGGGGGTATTGGCCAATACTTTTATAAAAGTGCTGGGCGGCGAGACAGGGAAATCAGATGTGGAGACGGCTGCTTTTTATAGCGCTAAAAAGTTAATATCTTCAGCCGAAATCAGAAATATTAGGCTGATACTTCCCGAGGATGTTGTTGCTATTAGTGGTAATTTGAACAATTACTCCTCTTCCTTTATAATTTCTGGCGGCCGTATACCTAAAGACTTAAAGATTGTTGATATAGGACCTCTTGCTCAGGCGGACTTCGCGAAGAGATTAGCAAAAGCAAGAACGGTTCTTTGGACAGGGCCTATGGGTATTTGCGAAAATTCTGAATTTAAAAAGGGTACGGAGGCTCTGGCAAGGGCATTAGCCAAAACTGATACATTTAACGTAATTATAGGACAAGATACAGTGGAGTTCGCTCTAGATTCAAAGGGAAAAGAGGGGAGAGGTTTTATGTCTCACGGTGGACAAACAGCGCTTGATTATATTAGGGGTAATAAGCTGCCGGCTTTAACGGCTATGGGAAACCGCATCCAATGAAAAAAATGATGGTCGCCGGAAATTGGAAGATGAATATGCTTCGTTATCAGGCCAAGGATCTTACACAGGATATTCTCTCCGGCCTCGTTGACGTAAAAGATGACATTGATATTGTTCTAGCTCCACCATTTACTGCGCTTGATGTTGTGAGTGGACTAATAGGTAATAGTAGAGTTATGCTTGCGGCTCAGAATGTTTTTTGGGAAGACCGGGGGGCTTTTACAGGTGAGATTTCTCCTGCCATGCTTGTGGACGCGGGGTGTAAATGGGTGATTATAGGGCACTCCGAGAGACGAGGTATTCTGGGAGAGACCGACACCGTGGTTAGAAAAAAGATTAAAGCTTCTTTAAGTGACGGACTAAATGTAATAGTTTGTGTAGGGGAGACTCTCCAAGAGAGAGAAGTCGGAAAGACTATCAAAATTGTTCAGTCTCAGGTCGAGAGCGCGCTTATGGATTTGGAGCTTGATGATCCCCAGAGGTTTGTGATTGCATACGAGCCTGTTTGGGCAATCGGGACCGGGGAAAATGCGACTCCAAAAGAAGCTGAAGATGTCCATGTCACAATTCGTGAAATAACAGGTAGTATATTCGCCCAAGATTCTGAACTTATAAGAATCATTTACGGGGGAAGTGTAAACGGAGATAATATAGATGAACTTCTACATATGGAGAATATAGACGGCGCTCTGATAGGAGGGGCGGGTCTTGACGCAGATTCCTTTGTAAAAATAGTTAAAATAGCAGGAGAGTAGAGAAAAGTGGAACTAATAATTTATTCAGTACAGGTTATACATGTTTTAGTAAGTGTACTGCTAATACTTGTCGTACTTCTTCAGCCCGGGAAAGGCGGTGACTTGGGATCAATTTTTGGCGGAGGAGGTTCAAGCGAATCGATATTCGGAGCTAGTGGAGCCGTGCCGTTTCTGTCTAAGGTGACAAGAGTGCTGGCTATTCTTTTTATGTTGAGTTCTGTTACGCTTGGTTATTTTGCCGCTAAGAATGTAAGTTCATCGGTTGTTACTGATATACCAGCTGCTCAACAGACAACAGAGATTGCACCGTCTGCGGAATTTTCTCAGCCAGAAGCAGCCCAAGAGCAAACTACCCCTGCTGAGGTGAGTGAAGATAAGGGGCAATCTACTCCTGCAGAGGGTGAAGCCCAAATGTCAGCCGAGCCTGACTCTTCAGAAAGTAACGAATCACCCCCGGCTAATGATGAGGGTACCCAGTAAAGAAATTCAATTTTATTAATCAGCTAGTTGCGCGCTATTAGACTGTTGAGTATATTAATTGATATATTTGTTCGGAGGTATTAAAGAATGGCATACATTATTGCAGAGCCATGTATTGATGTAAAAGATAAAACGTGTGTTGAAGCGTGCCCTGTAGACTGCATTTACGAGACCGACAACATGCTTATTATTCATCCTGAAGAATGCATTGACTGCGGTGCTTGCGTTGATCCTTGTCCGGTTGACGCTATTTTTCATGAAGATGAGCTTCCTGAGAAATGGAATGAATACATTGCCATTAATGCCGATTTCTTTGAAGGTAAAGAAGGGCTTGAGCCGGCTCGTAAGGACTGATAATTTTATAAATCATATAATTTAAAAAGCAGACCAGAAGGGGATATGTCAGAGGCATATCCCCTTTTTTATTTTTGATATTTTTTTAAGGCTGAGAAAAATTGAAAAAGAAAGGGTCTAAAAAAAATAAAGAAACCATTTCAGAGAAAAAAAAGAGAGCAAGCAAGATACTCTCTATTCTTCAAGATGAGTATCCGAAAGCTAAGTGCCATTTAGACTTCGATGGACCTTTTGAGCTTCTCATAGGATGCATTCTTTCGGCGCAGTGCACGGATAAGAGAGTGAATGAAGTTACTCCGGGACTTTTCAAAAAATATCCTACTCCTCACGGGTTTGCCCGGGCTAATCAACTAGAGCTGGAACAGGATATCCACTCCTGTGGGTTTTATAGAGCTAAGACTAAGTCGATAATAAACTGCACAAAAGCGCTTGTTGAGGAATACGGGGGCGAGGTGCCGAGCACAATGGAAGAGTTAACACAACTTACCGGAGTGGGAAGAAAAACTGCTAACGTGGTTCTTGGTAATTATTTTGGCACCCCAGGAATAATTGTCGACACACATATTAAAAGGCTATCGACAAGACTAAATTTAACAACTAATTCCGATCCCACTAAAATTGAGTTTGATCTTATGGAATTAATTCCTCAAGAGAAATGGACTTTCTTTTCAAATTCTCTGGGTGATCACGGACGCACCGTGTGCTATGCCAGAAAACCGATGTGCGGAGATTGTATGATTAGTCATCTCTGTCCTTCTGCGGGGCTGGTATAATTAACTATGCCGCGATATAATACATACAGACCTTATATAAAAGAAAAACTGGGTTACAGAGTAAACAAGCTATCCGTTGATATGGGCTTTACCTGTCCCAACCGTGACGGGAATTTAGCCGTAGGCGGATGTGTCTATTGTAACAACGACAGTTTTGTCCCCCCTTATGCGAGAGCCCGCTTCTCAATGCATCAGCAGATTACAAATGGCATGGACTATTTAAAAAAGCGTTTTAAAGCTGAGAAGTTCATTGTTTATTTCCAGTCCTACACAAATACTTATGACAGCGTTGAGAAATTGGAAGAGATGTATAGAAATGCGCTTAAATATGAGGATGTAATTGGCATAGCTGTCGGAACCCGCTCGGACTGTATTGATGAAGAAAAAATCTCTATGTTTGAAGAGCTGGCAAAGGATTATTATGTATCTCTTGAGTTCGGGATCGAGTCCATATACGACAAAACGCTTGAGTTTATGAACCGTGGGCATGACTATCAGTCGGTTCTCGATGCAATCGAAATGTCAAAGGGTAGGGGCTTTGAAATAGGCGCCCATATAATAGTCGGCATGCCTACTGAAACTAAGGAAGAAATGCTTGCCATGGCGGGTGAAGTCTCGTCTCTAGGGATAGATGTCTTTAAGGTTCATAACCTTCATATTGTCAGGAATACCCCTCTTGCTAGGATGTATAGAAAAGAACCGTTTTCACTATTCAACTTTGAGGAATATATAGATTTCATCATAGAATTCCTAGAACGGCTTTCTCCTGATATGGTCATTGAAAGACTATTTACGGATACGCCTCATCAACTGCTTATAGCTCCTGACTGGGGCAAGTCACATCTTCAGATATTACAAGCAATAGAAGCCGAGCTTGAGCGAAAGGATACTTATCAAGGCAGGTTGTATCAGAAAAACGCATAGTATATTTTTTGTGTGAATATATCAATCGAATGATATAATATGTTTACATTTTAATGGTGTTTATGGTGTTTATCAGGACTTCTCAAAGGAGAGGAGAAATGTTTAAAAGTGATAGAATAAGTTTCTTAGGTCTGATCAGTCTTTTCGTAATTCTATTCATTATGATTTCAGTTGCATTTGCTCAGGGTGGGCAGGAAAGCCCTGAGGCGCTTGCAAAAACGCTGGCAACCAGTACTAATGCAAAGAATAAAAGCGCAGTGCAAGCCCTAATTCACCCTCAGGTAGTGTCTTATTTAAGGGTTACCGATCCTTCAATGATACAAAATATAACAAACTCCTTGATGCAGCTAAAGATTCCTGAGAATTACAAAATGGGAGTAATTAGTATGGATGAGCTAGCGCAGAATGATAGCAATATGGCGAAGTATGACAAGGCGACACAGACTCTTACTATGATGGGATCATCTGTATACTATAAGATTCCTCCGAGCCACTTAATGGCTTTAGTCGTTGAAAAGGAGAAGACAGTAGAAATTGATGGAAAAGAGGAAAAGAAGGTGGTAAATGTTCCTATAACTCCAACACCTCTTCCTATTAGCGCATTCGAGGGTAAATGGTATATAGTTATTGCTGTGGGTAACAAATAAAGGAGTTTTTCTTTAACAATATACAACTAAGCCTATGAACTCTGAGATAATAGATGAGTACCTCTGAAGTACAAAATCCAGTGATCTTATTTGACGGAGTGTGCAATTTATGCAATGGGTCAATTCTGTTCATACTAAATAGAGACCCATCGGGTATATTCAGATTTGCTCCACTTCAATCCGAGACTGGCAAGAATCTCCTTTCAAAATTTGACCTGCCCAATGATAAACTTGACTCAATAATATTAGTTGAAAATAATGAGTATTATTTAAGATCAACTGCTGCGCTCAAAATATTACAAAGGTTAGGAGCTCTCTGGAAGATCGTATATGTTTTTATGTTGGTTCCCAGACCAGTTAGAGACTATATTTATGATATAGTTGCTAGAAACAGATACAAATGGTATGGAAAGAGAGCAGAGTGCATGATTCCTAGCTCTGATATTGAGAGCAGATTTCTAGAGTAGATAAGACTGATAAATGAATACAAAATTAGAGTTTAAAATTGCATCGGAAGACTGGGAATTTGAGCAAATAAACGAGCTCAACTACAGGACTTTTGTAGAAGAAATACCTCAGCATGAAAGAAATGAGGATAGATCACTTTTAGATAAATTTCACAGTGAAAATAGCTACATTATTTGCACAAAAGGCAAGAAATTATTAGGCATGATGGCTGTTAGGGATAAGCGCCCTTTCTCATTAGACCAAAAACTGGAAGACCTGGATTCTTATCTGCCCGAGTACAATTCCGCCTGTGAGTTTAGGCTCCTATCAATTGAAAAAGATGTTCGAAATCTTAGAATTGTTCAGGGATTGCTCGTAGTTTTAGCTAAGTTTGCGGATGAAAAGGAGTATGATATAGCTCTTATTTCTGCGAATGTAAAAAGGCTTAGGTTCTATAAACAGTTCGGATTTAAACCCTTTGGTACTGAAGTCGGCACTGAAGATGCCAGGTATCAACCGATGTATTTGACACTTCAATCCTCGAGGGTCTTTAGACAGAACTCGAAATTGTTATCGCGTTTGCCGGACAATTTCTCACTTAAGAATAACGAGCCTGTAAACCTTCTTCCAGGCCCGGTGAGTGTTGGTGCTGGAGTAAAAAATGCCATGAGTGAGTCCCCGGTTTCTCACCGCTCTGAGGATTTCGTAAAAGATTTTCAATTAGTAAAAGAGCAGCTTTGCGAAATAGTAGACTCAAAGCACGTAGAGATACTTATGGGGTCGGGTTCACTTGCAAATGACGCAGTGGCGGCACAATTATCGCTTGAAAAAGGGAAGGGGTTAATACTCTCAAATGGTGAATTCGGCGAAAGACTTATTGATCATGCAAACAGGGTCGGATTAAACTTTGAATTAATCAAACTTGCTTGGGGTGAAAGTTTTGATCCTAAGCGTGTAGAAAATAGCTTAGCTCAAAATCCGGATATAAAATGGATATGGGCGGTACATTCAGAGACCTCAACCGGAGTGTTAAACGATTTGAAAACTCTTAAGGAGATTTGTGTTAATAGAGTGACACGTATGTGTCTTGATTGTGTGAGTTCTATCGGGACTGTCCCACTTGATCTGAGTGATATCTACCTTACCTCAGGGGTGAGCGGAAAAGGGCTTGCTTCTTATCCGGGGCTTTCATTTGTTTTCTATAACCATGAGATATTGTCCCGCTCAGATCAAATACCCAGGTATTTGGATCTCGGATTTTATGCACAATCAGAGGGAATTCCCTTTACGGTATCATCAAATCTTATATACGCCCTTAGTGCTGCTCTTAAGGTGTTCGATAAAGATAAGAGGTTTCTTGAATTGAAGGAGCTGTCGGATTGGGTAAGGGGGCAAATTCAGGATAAGGGGTTTAGGGTTATTGCCAGTGACGACAATGCGTCCCCTGCGCTAATTACGATTTCACTCCCTGATTGGCTTAATTCAAGCGAGCTCGGACAAAGATTACAAGATGAAGGATTTCTTCTACATTGGAGGAGCAGGTACTTGCTAGATCGGAATTGGATTCAAATTGCTCTCATGGGAGAATGCTTCCAGGATCAGATAACCCCCCTTTTTCATTTGTTATCGAGCATAGATGACCCACTTAGTAAAGCGCTTTAAAATATTTTTGTATTTATGCTTTGACGAAACGTTCTTAAAGTTCTATTATCTTTTTAATCAGGAAATTTTCCGAGGAGGATAAATCATGGCCAGTTTAGTCGATCGCATGGTTAGGGCTGCTAAGCTCGATATCAATCTATATGAAGAGGTAGAGGCTGATAAAAGCGCAATGCGTCAAGCGTTGACCGTAGTTGTGCTTTCAAGTGTGGCATTAGGAATTGCCACTATTCGGTTCATTGGTATTTCAGGATTAATTTTTGGCACCATTTATGCTTTGATTAGTTGGTTCATATGGGCATATTTGATTTTCCTTATAGGAACTAAATTGCTTCCGGAACCACAAACTAAATCTGATGTAGGAGAGCTTCTCAGAACTATTGGATTTTCAAGTTCCCCTGGAGTTTTGCGAATTCTTTGTTTTATTCCATTTTTAGATGTCATAATTCTCTTCATTACAGGAATATGGATGT
>SMWY01000091.1 GCA_004356555.1 Candidatus Dadabacteria bacterium | reverse complement strand
GGATCTCCGTCAATAAAGGTTAGCATCTGGGAATAAAACGGATTTGCCCTTGTAAGCTCAATTAGCATTTTATCGATAAGCTCTACTGCCGAAGGGTTTCTCTCTAAAATTGCCGGAACCGCTTCCATAGCCCGGATCATACTGTCGAACTGTAGAATCGCTAGCCCCGTAAAGGATGGTCTTTCGACTAATTTAAGCGTGAACTCTGTGGCCAGACCCAGAGTCCCTTCCGCGCCCGCTAAGAGCTTTGCAGGATTAAAAGGCTTTTCGATGAGATAGTTAAGGCTGTAACCCGAAGCCCTTCTCCAATGACGGGGAAAATCACTTTTAATTGTCTCAGAATGTTTTTCTTTCAGTTCATTTAGTTTTCGGTGCAGCTCATTGTTAGTACCGCTTTGTTTTATTATTGATGATAGATTCTTTGGGCTTATTTCTTTAAGCTCTATGGGCCCTCCCTTATTAAGATATAGTTGGCAGGCTTCTACATTGTCTCCCGCCATTCCGTATAGAATAGAATGCGCTCCTGTTGCGTTATTCCCTACTATTCCCCCAATTGTTGCTATCCTGGCTGAAGCAGGGTCAGGGCCGAACATTAGCCCACAGTGCTTTAACTCTCTATTGAGCTGCTCAAGGAATATTCCTGACTGCACGCGCACTGTTTGGTCCTCTGTATTAACTTCTAAAATTTCATTCAGGTATTTTGAGAGATCGATAATTAGAGCGTGGCCTACTGCCTGACCTGCGAGACTCGATCCACTGCCCCTGGGCAAAATTGCCACTCCATAGTTGCACGCGATTTCAAGGGTAATAGCAACGTCTTCGACATTTTTGGGTATGACGACTCCTACCGGCTCAATCTGATAATTACTCGCATCGGTGCTATATAATATTTTACTTATCTTGTCGAAACGCACTTCACCGCTTAATTTATTCTCCAGCGAATCTTTCAGATCGAGGTAAAGAGAGTCCTTGTGAATTTCCGTCATTTGATGATTAATTATAACTTGTGATCCATAGCCTAATCCAATTGAGATAAAGGAATAAGATTTTGTTTTATGTAATTACTTTGGGCTTATGAACAAAAGTTAGGTATCATATCGTTCTTTCTAAACTGATAATTTTTATTCGAGAATTAAATTTGTCGAGCTTAAATCAGGATCAAAATGAAATTTGTTATTGTCCCCGTAAAAGATTTATCTAAAGCAAAGGAAAGACTTTCCTCTCTCTTGCCGCAGCATGAAAGGACAGCGCTTGCTTATGCAATGCTTGAGGATGTTCTTACGGCCCTTAAAGGATCACTACTCGCAGATCGTAAGTTTATTGTCACTCTCGACGCTAAAGCTATAGAAATAGCTAGAGGTCTGGGGATCGAAATAATTATAGAAACGGAGCAAAACGGCGAGAGTGCATCCGTAGACTATGCGTCTCAAATTTGTAAGGATATGGGAGCCACCTCGGTTCTCGTAATCCCGGGAGATGCCCCTCTTATTACCTCAGATGATATAGATTTTATACTGGAAAGAGAAAAGGACACCCCTTCTATTATTTTTGTCCCGGCAAGGGATGAATTAGGGACCAATGCTATTCTCAGAAAGCCTCCTGACGCCATCCCCTCAATGTTTGGCCATGACAGTTTCAGGAAGCATATGAATGAAGCAGACAAACATAATATCCCCTATGAAAGTTACGATAACCCGAGAATTGGACTTGATATCGATAGCCCTGAAGATTTAAAAGAATTTGTGTCTCAAAAAAGCGATACTAAGGCTTATGGTGAGCTTGAAAGATTAAATATTCTTGAGAAAATTAAGGGATACAGCTGATTTTAGTAATCTAAATTTATAACCATAAGTTTTAATTCTGTCATTTCTTCAATTGCGTAACGGAGTCCCTCTTTTCCAACCCCCGAATCCTTAACACCACCGTAAGGCATGTTCTCTACTCTAAAACTCGGGTAGTCGTTTACTATTACGCCCCCTACATGAAGAGCGTGATATGCTTTAAATGCCTTTTTCATATCTTTAGTAAACACCCCGGCTTGAAGTCCGTAGCGGGAATCGTTTACCCTGTCTAGAGCTTCGTCAAAATCTTTATACGGCTCTACGTGTACCACGGGGCCAAATACCTCACCCGAGCTTATATTCGAGTTATGAGGAACCCCGGTCAAAACAGTCGGCTCTATTAATTTACCGTCCCTTTTTCCTCCGGTTAAAAGCTCCGCCCCTTTTTCAAGCGCTTCATCTATCCAGCTCATTATTCTGTCCGCGGAATCATTATCTATCACAGGGCCTAAGTCTGTATCCTCAAGCATAGGGTCGCCCAGTTTTAATTTCTTGGTCTCATCTATGAATTTGTCCAGGAACTTATCGAATATCTTCTCCTGAACGAATATTCTTTGAACAGATATACAGCTTTGCCCGGCCTGATAAAAAGCCCCCCAGGCGTTTCTGCTTGCCGCAAAATCCAGGTCAGGCGGGTCCTCATCTATTATGGTTGCTGCGTTTCCACCTAGCTCAAGCGTTACTTTTTTCTTAGAATATTTCCTCATTAACTCCCAGCCTATTTCATCACTCCCGGTAAATGAGATTTTCTTTATGCGCACGTCTTCAATTACAGGCTCTATTTGTGCACCGGGTAGGGGAAGTATGTTAAGAGCCCCTTCGGGAAGACCTGCCTCAAGGGCTATCTCTCCCAGCATTAGTGCCGATATAGGAGTTTGAGACGCGGGCTTTAAGATCATTGTATTAGCTGAGGCAATAGCAGGAGCCACTTTGTGGGCTACCAGATTAAGCGGGAAGTTAAATGGAGATATCCCCATTATAACACCTAACGGAAAGCGGCGTGTAATGCCAAATCTCTCCTCATTTCCCGAGACAATATCTATTGGTAGAAGCTCACCTCCGGAGAATCTGTTTGCCTCTTCCACAGCTACCGAGAAAGTAGTCATGGCTCTATCGACTTCAACTCTTGCGGTTTTAAGCGGTTTGCCGCCTTCTTTTACGAGAGTTTTTGCAAACTCCTCCTTTCTCTTCTCAATTCCATTAACTATGTTTTTTAAAATTCCGCTTCTTTTATGACTTGGACTGTGTCGAAATTTCTCAAATGCGACTTGGGCGTGCCGGATAGATTCTTTTGCTTTATCAAGATCAGGAATATTTATCAAACCCACAACCTCATCGTTATAAGGGTTTCTTATCTCCCGTTTATTATCGCTTTTGTACCATTCCCCGTTTACTAAATACCCGTATTCTTTAATCATAGTTAATCTATATTAAAATATTAACCCTCTAGTATATCCAAATTCGCCTTTTCTGTAATTATTCCTTTCTCGTATGCTCGGTTGAATAAATACTCTAAAGCGGCCTTACCCTTTTGTCCCAATTCTACTGTATATTCGTTTACATACATAAGCACAAACTTTTCTCCTACATCTTTTTTCATCCCTCTTCCCCACTGCATTGCATATTCAAGAGCTTCTTCTTTGTGTATTAGAGCATACTCGATGCTCTGCTTGTGTACTCTGTGCGCTTCTTTCTGAAGGTCTTCGCTAATATCCCTTTTCACAACGTTTAATCCCAGAGGAAGCGGCAGTGAAGTCTCTTTTGCCCAGAGTTCTCCAATATCAAATAACAGTTCAAGGCCCGCATCTTTATATGTCAGCTGTCCCTCGTGTATTAGCAGACCTGTTTCGATCTCTCCACTCTGTACTGCAGGCATTATTTCATCAAATGCCATCTCAACCGGTATGAACCCGTCTGCAAAAATACAGAGAAGCAAATATGCTGAGGTAAGCATTCCAGGTACCCCGATTCTTTTCCCTTCAAGGTCTTGGATTGGTTCTTTGGAAACTACAATAGGGCCATAACCCTCTCCCATACTGGCACCACACGACATAATCCTGTAATCATTCTGCACCTTGAGATACCCGTGAGCAGAAATTGCCGTTACCTCAAGTTCTTTATTTAAGGCGCGCTTATTGAGAGACTGTATATCTTCTACAACTTGAATGAAATCTATTTTGTCCGAAGTAACTTTATTTTTATCGATAGCATAGAACATAAATGCGTCGTCAGCATCGGGGCTATGCCCGAGTTTCATTTGAATTTTCTCTGTCATGTGAGGTTCTCCTTGTTGTCTATTCTGAATAAATATTTATATCTGAAATCCTTTTTGCTTCGTTTAAGTCTGAAAGTAGTTCGCTGTATTTAATTATCCCTTTGATTTCTTCTCTGCCCAGATCATATTTAATCCGGTCGGTTAAATATTTAAGACATACGTCTTTTTCTATTCCTATTTTTTGTGACTCAGTCTCAGCTATCTCGTCTACAATTCCAAGTCCATAGTTTTTTGATTCTATAAGAGCCTCCAGGTTATTTCCTAGTATAACACCTTTGTTTACCGCGAAAACCGCATAGACAAAGGGAAGCCCCGTCTCGCCTGTCCATATCTCTCCCAAATCGTAGACTTTATATGAATTATCCGCATTATAACATTCTTTAAGTCCCGAATCTCCAATGAGCATAGTCCCATCTACACCGTCAAGGACACCCTCTTTATCAATATCCCTTGATAGATAGCTAGGTTGAAGTCCGTAGAATATTTCCATCACTATTCTGAGTAATGCTGTAGAGCTTTGGGAGCGTTTATCGACAGCGATTGTTTTTAATTCTCTTAAATCTGATTTTGCAAGAACAATTACACTGTCCACTTTACCAAATGATGATATAGAAATCTGAGGGACTACACTGTAGTCCTTTCTTTTTAGCAGCTCCGCAACAGGTATTAGACCTACATCTATTTCTTTATTAAAAAGCTTCACAGATAATTCTGACGGAGGAGTTTGTATAAGATCGAACTCATGTTGGATCAGGTTATTTTCAAGAGCATATGTCAAAAGTTTTGCGTTTAAAAACGAAACCGAACCCAGTTTTATCAATTTTTGCACCTAACAAAGTAGTCTTAAAATTAGCTAAAGTCTATAAATGTTTAATATGGGGTATTTTCGAAAGGATATAGGTTACCTGAAATTAATATTCTTAAAATGCACTTATATCTCCATGCCATCTCTTGGGCAAAAATATCTTTTCATAAAGAGTAATAGCGTATGAATCCGTCATAGAGGCTATGAAATCGCATACCGCTCGTTCCGGAGTTTCTCCGTCTCTAGGCTCTCTCGGATATATAATCTTAAATTCATCCTGGTTCTCACAAAAATATTCGTAGAGTTCTTTTATTACTTTTTTTGCCTTATCAAAATTGTTTTTAATCTTATCGTTCATGTAAACCGTATTAAACAGGTAGCTTCTCAACTCAAGCATGGCTTGTTCAACTCCAGGACTTGAAACTACTCTCTTCTCATCGAGATTTTTTGTTTCAAATATTATGTCTGTGACCATTTTGTTTATTCTCTCGGAATTAGTTTTTCCTAAAGTTTTAGTACAGTTCTTGGGAACATCATCAATTGTTATAATTCCAGAGCGGATTGCATCATCTAAATCATGATTAGCATAGGCCACTAAATCTGAGATTCTAACAACTTGACCCTCCATAGTCTTAGGTCTGTATTTCGGATTATCTATCGCACCCATGCCTTTTGAGTGCTTAGAAATTCCGTCCCTTACTTCGTAAGTAAGGTTTAGTCCCTCACCGCCTTTCTCCAGAACATCTACCACCCGTAGGCTATGTATAACGTGCTTAAAGCCTCCGGGAAATATTTCATTAAGCATTGCTTCTCCAGCATGTCCAAATGGTGTGTGCCCAAGATCATGACCTAGTGCTATCGCCTCTGTCAGGTCTTCATTTAATCTTAGCGCTTTAGAAATCGTTCTTGCGATCTGGGCCACCTCTATTACGTGCGTAAGCCTTGTTCTATAGTGATCATCAGTAGGGGAGAGAAACACCTGTGTCTTGTGTTTCATTCTTCTAAATGATTTTGAGTGTATAACCCTGTCTCTGTCTCTTTGGAAATCGGTTCGAATAGCGCATTGTTCTTCAGGCTTCATTCTCCCCTTTGTCTCTGCACTAAGTGAAGCGAGAGGGGACAAGATCCCCCTTTCTATTTCTTCAAGCTGTTCTCTTATAGTCAAGATTAAACTCCATCTGTTTAATACTCTGAATTAAAGTCTTACTGGTATACCATTGGCGCTTAAGAATTCCTTGGCTTCCTTAATAGTATATTCTCCGTAGTGAAAAATGGAGGCGACCAGTACGGCGTCAGCTTCCCCAAGTTTTACCCCATCTGACAGGTGTTCGAGATTTCCGGCTCCGCCTGAGGCAATTATAGGTATTCTCAGGTTGCGTGATATGGTTTTTGTAAGAGGAAGGTCATAGCCTGATTTTGTTCCGTCTTTATCCATGCTTGTAAGAAGAATCTCCCCTGCACCGTAGTCCTCCATTTTTTGAGCCCATTCTACAGCGTCTATTCCGGTAGGGTTTCTTCCGCCGTGAGTGAAAACTTCCCATTTGCTATCACCTACACTTCTAGCGTCTATAGCGACCACTATGCACTGGCTTCCAAACTTATCTGCGGCTTCTTTTACGAAATCAGGGTTTTTCACTGCTGCAGTGTTTATTGAGACTTTATCGGCCCCGGCTAATAATATCTGTCTCACATCATCAAGAGTCCTCACGCCCCCGCCTACGGTAAGCGGAACGAATACCTGCGCTGCTGTACGTTCAACTACGTCAATCATAGTTTCTCTTTCTTCATTAGAGGCGGTTATATCCAGGAAACAGATCTCATCAGCCCCCTCATCACTATACTTCTTTGCAATTTCAACGGGGTCCCCGGCGTCTCTTAAATTGACGAAATTAACCCCTTTAACCACCCTTCCGTCCTTTACATCCAAACAGGGTATTATTCTCTTCGATAACATTTTAGGAGTACCTTTGTATTGCCTCTTTTAGATTAATACTACCAGTGTAAATTGACTTCCCTAGTATAGCACCATATAAGCCTAAATGCTCAATTGAAGCCAGTTTCTCAAGATCTTCCATTGTAGCAATTCCGCCTGAGGCGATTACAGGAATCGGAGATTCGTTTATAAATTCTCTTGCACCCTCAATATTTATTCCTTCCATAGTTCCGTCTCTGTCGATATTAGTATTAAGTACCACCGATACACCAACTTCATGTAGATTCTCGAGCACTTCCTCGGTACTTTGGTCTATTACTTCAGTCCAGCCTTTAACGGCTATTTTCCCGTTTTTAGTATCGATTCCAACTGCGATTTCTTCTGGAAATTCGCTGCAGGCATTCCTTAAAAAATCCTCGTCGCTAAATGCAGCAGTTCCTAATATTATTCTTTTAACACCGATTCCGACATACTCTCGTACAGTATCTATATTCCTTATGCCTCCGCCAACTTGGACCGGGCAGGATGCCGAATCTACAATAGATTTAATGACGTTAAAATTTCTAGGTTTACCTGAGAAGGCACCGTCAAGGTCTACCACGTGAATCCACTTAGCTCCTGATTCATCCCACTCTCTTGCTACTTCAGAGGGATTTTCGGAAAATACCGTTACTTGTTCCTCCTTCCCTTTAAAAAGTCTTACACACTTTCCGTCTTTAAGATCTATGGCAGGGATAATTATCATCTTTTCTCCAGTAGAAATCTGCTAAACCTTTGAGCTATCTTTCTAGCGCCCTCTTTTGCAAGCTCATCTGCAGATATCCATTTGCCCCCTCTTTTTACAAACTTCTTTATTTCAAACAGGTTGTCAAATAAGGGCTTTTGTGTTTCTGTGAAATATGTCTCCCATATCACCCTTCCGTCTTTTGTGCTTAGTACCTCTACTCTAAAAGATACGGTTGGCGGAGATTCTATCCCCCACTGTGATCCGCCTCTTTCCGTGTACTCTGAAATAACTCCAACCATTACCGAATCGGCGTCCAGAATCCTTCCCACATCGATAGCTATATCTTTGTAATATATTTTTGGTTTCCCCGATTCTAACTTGGTAAATTCAGTATCCGACTTTTTCAGCGGTAATATTTCAACATCCGCCATGCCCGAGGTTTGTAAAACAAGAGCATCGTAAAGAGATATAGTGAGATACCGCTCAATATCTGAAAGTGATTCTTCGGATTGTTCTAATGATAGCGTTTGTTTTGAACTAAATGGTATCAGTGCCATCTTGCCTACAATATATATAGACGGGGCTCGTGCAGCTACCAAGTTGTTATTATCGCCATTTTGTGCAAGTAGCGTTGAACTTTGTAGGATAACAAGTGTAAATATGAGGAGAAATATTGGTCTGTATCGACTCGAAAATTCCATTTGCCTATAAATATACAGGAATATTACATTTGAGGAAGGTCCAAAATTCTAGCATTTGAAAAATACAGTTTATCAATGATAATAAACTTTATGAATTACTGGCTTGTTAAATCAGAACCATTTAAATATTCCTGGGATGATCTACTTAAAGACGGCTCGACTTACTGGGACGGTGTTAGGAACTACCAGGCAAGAAATAATCTCAAGTCCATGGAAAAAGGGGATTTGGTTCTCTATTACCACAGCAACGAAGGTAAGGAAGTCGTGGGTGTTGCCAGGGTAATAAAGGAGTTCTATCAGGACCCTACAACCCAAGACGACAGATGGGTTGTGGTTGATATAGAGCCGGTAAATAAACTAAACAGCCCCGTTTCACTTTCGGATATTAAAAATGACAAACGCCTAGAAAAAGTCCCTCTGGTTACACATAGCAGACTTTCTGTTATGCCCGTTACAAAAAAAGATTTTGAGACCATAATCAAAATGGGTAAATAGCCATTTAAAAATACAATCAGGATGTTTGTCTTAATTTATGGCTTTTCCAGTCCTTATTAATTAATAGCAAATTAGTGTTATTCTCTTTATATGAATCCCCCTGGTTTATCTGAAGGTATTGATGAAGATAGATATATAGAAAGACGCTGGGACATGGTGGAAAATCAAATTGTCTTAAGGGGAATTAAGGATGCAAGAGTACTTAAGGCAATGCTAAAAGTTAAGAGGCATCTATTCGTCCCAAAGGATTATCTGGATTCTGCTTATGATGATAAACCGATCCCGATAGAAAAGGAACAGACAGTATCTCAGCCTTATATGGTTGCCCTTATGACCGAGCTTCTAAATCCTTCGCCGGGTAAAAAAATTTTAGAAATCGGTACCGGCTCAGGCTACCAGTCGGCTATCCTTGCCGAAACTGGATGTGATCTGTATACGATTGAAATAATTGAAGATACTGCTGCTAACGCCCGCAAAACTTTAGAAAAGTTAGGATATTCGAATATTAAATACAGGATTGGCGACGGTTATAGGGGGTGGGAAGAGAATGCTCCTTTTGAGGGCATAATAGTAACTGCAGCGCCCGCCGATATACCCGATAAACTAATAGAGCAGCTCAGCCAGGGCGGCAGAATGATCATCCCGGTAGGGGATTTGAGCCAGGAACTCCTCTTGATTGAAAATACCAACGAAGGCGTAAAGAGAAAGAAAATCACAGCCGTCCGTTTTGTACCCATGACCGGACAATCAAACAATACGTAAGCTTTCATATGTATAGCTTATAGACTATAATTAAAATCTATTATCAAGATTTAGATAAAGACGTTTTGAATAATCCCCATGGACAACCAAATTTTAATAAATGTAACATTCAACGAAACCAGAGTTGCAGTTATGGAAAATGGTTCTGTTGCAGAGCTCTATATTGAGAGGAAGTCCACACCGCGGATAGTCGGAAATATATATAAGGGCAAAGTGGGAAAAGTAGTTCCTGGGATGCAGGCTGCCTTTATAGATATTGGTATAGAAAAAGCCGGTTTTATCTCGGTCGAAGATGTGCAGGAAGACACTCTCTATGAGTTTTTTCTTGAGAACGGTGAAGAGGATAGTGTCCAAGATTTTAATAAGCAACAAAAGAATCTGATCCAGGACATCTTAAGAGAAGGGCAGCATGTTCTAGTTCAGGTGTTAAAAGAATCTGTTAGTGGCAAAGGGGCAAAGCTATCATCCTATATTGCTATTCCCGGAAAGTATTTGGTGCTGTTAGGAAGCATAGATATAGTCGGGATATCCCGAAAAATTGAAGATAGTGAAGAAAGGGAGAGATTAAGTGAATCAATTAAAAAGCTAAAACCTGAAGGGAGTGGGTTAATTGCGAGAACTGCGAGCGCGGGAGTTTCCGAGAAAGAACTTGCACAGGATTTAAAGGAGCTTCTTTCCATATGGGAAGGTGTTAAGAAAGCTAATGAAGAAAAGAGTGGACCCTCGTTAATTTATGAAGAACCTAAACTTTACCTTAAAGCTGCTAGAGATTTTGTCTCAAACAAAGTCAATAAGATAGTAGTGGATTCAGATAATGCATACAGGGAAATTACTAACTATTTAAAGCGCAATTTCCCTGATTCTAATGTAGATGTGGAGTTGTATAAAGACTCTAACCCCTTGTTCTCAAAATACGGAGTTGAAAATGAGATAAAGAAGATATTTAAGAAAAAGGTTTGGCTTAAATCGGGCGGGCATATCATTATTGAGGAAGCGGAAGGGCTAACAGTCATAGATGTGAATACAGGCAGATATCAAAGCGGGAAAGACCCAGAGGAAACTATCTATAATATAAATGTGGAATCCGCCTTAGAAATAGTAAGACAAATAAGATTAAGAAATCTCGTGGGGATAATTGTAATAGATTTTATAGATATTAAAAGCCGCCAGCTGAGAGAAGGAATTTACGAGTGTTTTGTAGAGGCTCTTAAACATGATAGAGCCCGATCCGTTGTACTTGAAATGTCTCCTTTCGGAGTTATTCAAATGACCCGCCAGCGCCTGAGAGAAAGTATTTTAAAAGAACTGGCTGAGCCTTGTTTTAGTTGTGACGGTATAGGATATTTAAAATCTATAGACACTATTTCCTATGAAATAATTAGGGATATCAAAAAACGCCTGACTAAACCTGTGAATAAAAAGATCACCGTACAGGCAAACCCAGTTGTAATTAAGAGCTTATTAGATTCAGAAAAAGATAATCTCAAACGTCTTGAGGAAAAACACGGTTTAGAGATTGAATATAAGCCCGTAGAAGGAAGAATGGAAAAATATAAGTTAATAGCGGAATAAGCTGATTCCTATTTTTCTTCCAGCAATTAAATCCCATAAAGTAAGGATCTATAATTCACTAAATTAGCCCGGCCTTGAAATAGATTGAGATGTCATTACTCTTAAATTAGATCTATAAATTCAGATTTAACCATTCTTAAATGTCTAAAGAAAACTCTAAGAGACATATAAAACTTCGCCTCAAAAACCTTTGCAAATATTACCAAGAGGCTGGGGCAAGCATTAACATTATTGACAATATAAATGCTGAGTTCTATCAAGGCGAGATTATCGCATTAGTAGGAAAGAGCGGCTCGGGTAAGACTACACTGCTTAATCTTATCTCCGGCATTGATTATCCGGATAGTGGTGAAGTATGGATTGGGGAGACTCTTCTTTCAGGTCTTTCAGAAGATCAGCTCACTTTGATCAGAAGGAACCAGGTCGGGATAATTTTTCAGTTCTTCAACCTTATTCCTACACTAAGTGTAATTGAGAACGTAGCACTGCCCTGTGAATTAAATGGTACAAACAGTCAGGAAAGTCGGCTTCGTGCCGGGGAATTGTTAGAAAGAGTTAATCTGGGCGATAGATTGAATTCTTACCCGGACGTCCTGTCAGGAGGGGAGCAGCAGCGTGTTGCAATCGCGCGGGCTCTTATCAACGATCCGGATTTAGTTCTGGCCGATGAACCTACAGGAAATTTAGACGATGAGACTGCAAAAGAAATACTGGCCCTGCTCCTGGGTGTGGCCCGTGAGGAAGAAAAAACTATGATATTTGCTACTCATAGTCTTGAGATAATAGAATATGCAGACCAGGTTTACACCATTCATAATGGGAAACTTTTTTCTGAATAATGTAATGTTGGTATCTACTTAATATGAATTATCCACTCTTTCTTGTCAGTTTCGGTTATATCAAAAAGCACTTGCTCCAGAACATTCTTCTAATTATCGGAATAGCGTTTGGCGTGGCTCTGGTGGTATCAGTGGATATTGCAAATCAAAGTGCAAGCCGCTCATTCACTCTTTCTAAGGAGATGCTATCAAGTAAGAGCACGCACCAGATATTAGGTACATACTCACATATTGATGAAACAATATATAAGGACCTTAGGCTCGAATTAGGTATTCGTAATATAGCTCCCATTGTAGAGGATTATGTAAATATAGTAGAGCTTGGCGGCAGGGCTGTACGTCTTTTAGGAATTGACTTTTTTGCGGATTTAATATTTTATGATAATAAAACTAGCCCTATTGGTAACCTTTCACAGAATACTTTGAGTGAATTGATGACTAAGCCCGGCACTGCTCTTATATCCCCGCAGTTAGCCCAAAGTGCCGGTATCGATACCGGAAGTGTACTAAAAATAAGTTACGGCTCAAAAACTCTCAACATAGAAGTAGTAGGTTTTCTTGATTCAAATGATGATGGGCTTTCGGAAAGTTTAGGTGGCATTGTCCTTACAGACATATCCACAGCTCAGGAACTGCTTGGCAAGCTAGGTGTTTTATCCCAAATTGATCTGGTTATTGATGAAAATACTCCGAAAGGAGTCGAAGATCTAAAACGCATTAAGGATATGCTTCCTCCCACAATTGAAATCAACAAAAAGGACATGCTCTTGGGTTCTGCAAAAAGCCTGACCCGCTCGTTTGAACTTAACCTGACCGCCCTTAGTCTATTGGCACTTTTCGTAGGAGTCTTTCTGATCTATAACATAGTTTCATTCTCGGTAATACAGAGGCGCTCGATTATCGGAACACTTAGGTCAATCGGTGTTACACGCCGCCAAATATTTAAAATGGTTTTGGTAGAAGCGCTAATAATTGGCACCATCGCGAGTCTGATCGGTGTTATAGGCGGGATATTATTAGGTCGCGGGATAGTAGAGCTTGTAACCACTACAATTAATGACCTTTATTTTACTCTCACGGTTACAAATTTTACAGTCTCTCCGGAAACCATTGTTAAAGGAATGTTGGCGGGCATATTAGCCGCATTATTAGCCGCTATTGTTCCTGCATTCGAGGCTTCCCGTATTAGCCCTATTAATGTTCTTCGCCGCTCTGGGCTTGAGAAATATTTTATCAAAATAGTTCCGTTCCTTACTCTCTCAGGCCTCGTTTTTATCGGTCTTGGTTTTATTCTAATACTTCTACCGACAAAGAGTCTCGTGCTTAGTCTTATTTCGGTATTCTTAATATTATTTGGTGCGTCGCTCATAGTTCCCGTCTGCACTGCTGTCTCTATGCGTTTTTTCTCGCTTATTTTAAGCCAGACCTCTGTGATCGGACGTATGGCCCCCCGTAATATACTAAGGTCCACTAGCCGCACAGGGATTGCTATTGCTTCCCTTACTGTCGCAATTTCTGTGATATTAAGTGTGAGCATTATGATAGGTAGTTTCCGAAGCACTGTGGTGAATTGGATTGATATTGCTCTTACCGCGGACATTTTCATATCGATGCCATCTTCAAATATCAGCGGTAAGGCAGGGCTCGATCCTGCCTTAAGAGCAGAAGTCGAAAATTTCCCGGGAGTAGATAGAGTCTCAACCGTAAGGAGAGTTCAATTTCAGAGCTCCGTTTACGGTCTGTTTAATCTGGTCGCAGTTACAGAGGACTTAGCAGCAAAGAATAGAAGTTTTATTTGGAATAGAGGGAATAATGAAAAGCTCTGGGATCAAATGAAAGATAGCTCCGTACTTATCTCAGAGTCATTTGCCTACAGAAATAATATAAAGCCCGGCCCCGGAAATGTGATTGAGCTTCCGACTGACAAGGGAGTAAAAGAGTTTGAAATAGCTGGGGTTTATTATGACTACGGCTCACAGGCAGGTGTAGTTCTAATTTCAGATGAGGTGTTCCGCTCTAATTGGGGTGATAATCAAATTAACTCGCTTGGTGTTTATCTTTTGCCTGGCGATGATGTTGATAAGACTGTAGAAGAGCTTAGAGCATATTTGTCTAAAGACCATAACCTCAATATCAGATCAAATACCGCGCTTAAAAAATCGGCGATTAACACCTTTGACAGGACATTTACCGTTACATCTGCTTTAAGAATCTTAATTGCAATTGTAGCTTTCATAAGTGTACTAAGCTCACTCATGGCGCTTCAGTTAGAAAGGGGTCGTGAGTTCGGGGTATTTCGTGCGTTAGGTATGACTGTATCACAGCTTCGAAGGATGATGTTTTTAGAGAACGGGCTGATGGGTCTTACAGCGGGGCTTTTTTCAATACCACTTGGAGTAGTGCTTTCATTAATACTTATTTATGTGATTAATCTCCGCTCATTCGGATGGACTTTGAATTTTGTTTTAGAGCCTAAATATATTATGGAGGCTATTGTGATAGCTTTAATCGCCGCTATTGCAGCCGGCATATATCCGGCATACAGGATTGGTAAAGAAGATGTCGGGAAACTAATCAGGGAAGAGTGAGGAGAGTTTAATAAATGGATTTTCGGCCTATAAATTTTGTTATAGCTTTGGTATTTATAGCGGTAATTGTAACTTCATGCGGTGATAACAGAAGTGCTCAAGAAACGGGCAATATTGCCCAGTCTCTTTCAGGATATGATATAAGCGGATTTAAAAGGGTCCAAATGCCCAGAGACTTTAAATTCCCCAAGGACTTCGGCCCCCATCCTGAATATCAAACTGAGTGGTGGTACTATACTGGTAATCTCGTAGACTCTTCGGGCCGGGATTTCGGCTACCAGCTTACCTTCTTCAGGCGTGCCTTAAGTTCTTATGAAGTAGATAGAGAGTCCGAATGGGCTTCAAACCAGATATATTTTGCACACTTTGCACTGAGCGATATTGAAAACGGAGAATTTTATTCAAGCGAACGCTGGAGTAGGAGCGCTCTAGGACTTGCAGGTGCTGAGCGTATGCCGTTTCGAGTTTGGATAGATGACTGGTCTGTCCAAGGGGAGGGCAAAAGTTTCAAACTTAAGGCAACCGATGGTTCTATTTCTATAAATTTGTTGTTAAAACCCGCTAAGCCTGTGGTTCTACAAGGCGATAAGGGTCTTAGTCAGAAAAGTCAGGAACCGGGAAACGCGTCTTACTATTTCTCTCAAACACGCATTGATACATCGGGCAGAGTTATCATAGATGGTCAGGAATTTGAAGTTCGTGGTCTAAGCTGGTTAGATCGTGAATGGAGTACAAGCGCGCTTGGAGAGAATCAGGAGGGCTGGGACTGGTTTTCTATTCAACTCGATGACGGGCGGGAGATTATGCTCTATCAGCTTAGGCTAAAAGACGGTGGAATCGATAACTATTCCTCAGGCAGTATAGTCAATAAAAACGGTGACTTAACACCTCTTAAGGCAGCGGATTTTGAAATTGAAGTTCTTGATACATGGAAAAGTTCAAAAACAGGTATTGATTACCCTTCAAAATGGCGAATTTCTATTCCCGGACACGATATTGAATTAAACGTAGTTCCGCTATTGCAAGACCAAGAGCTCCTACACTCATTTATTTACTGGGAGGGAGCTGTCAAAATCTCTGGTGAGGGATTTTCAGGAAAGGGCTATGTTGAGCTCACAGGCTATGATTCTAAGGATTAAATCTTATATAATGACATAAGTTTATATTGTAATGGTCTGTTTTTACACATAATTAAAATTTGTAGGTATATTCTGATAATCGTATAATACAAATAAATCACTAATTATTGAGAGGAATATAATTTATGGAAAAGGGCATACTGGAAAACTTATATCATGTTGCTATTGCAGTAAAAGATCTTAGTGCAGTAGAAGAAGTATATAAGACTGCGCTTGGGCTTAGGGTTGAACACCGCGAGGTTGTGGAGGATCAAGGAGTTAATACCTCAATGCTTGTGCCTGAGGACGGCGGTACTGCCATTGAGCTACTTGAACCTATGGACGAAAACTCTCCTATCTCAAAGTTTCTGGATAAAAGAGGTGAGGGAATTCACCATATATGTTTTAAAGTAGACGATATCGAAGCCGTGCTCGAAAGACTTAAAAAGCAGGGTGTAAGATTGATTGATGAATCTCCACGCCCCGGCGCCTACAATTCAAGAGTTGCATTTATCCATCCCAAGGCAATGAATGGAGTCCTTGTCGAGCTTGCTGAAGTTAATAAAGCCGATTGATTTATGTGGCTTCCTCAAAAAATTAAGTAAGCCACAACACTAATTACCAAGGCGCATATAATATTCAATACAAATCCAACCTTCATCATCTCTTTCAGTTTTATTCTTTCTGTTCCAAATACCAGAGCGTTTGGCGGTGTGGCAACTGGGAGCATAAAGGCGCACGAGGCGGCAATTCCCACTGTAAGCGCAAGTTCATATGGTGGGAAATGCCCAATTTCCTGGCCGAGTACGAGAAAAATTGGGACCAATATTGCAGCGCTTGCAGTGTTGCTTGCTACCTCGGTCAAAAAAATCATAAGAGTTACCGCTCCAAGTACCAACAAGAACGGTCCGTAATTTACCAAATGAGTTTCAACTAATTTCGCTAAGTATACACTTGCTCCTGTTTCTGATAATATACCGCTTAATACCAATCCTCCCCCAAAAAGAAGAAGCACTCCCCAGTCTGCGAAATTTTCAATCTCTTTCCATTTTATCGTTCTGAATAAAACTAATAGTACTATTGCGAATACTGCGATAATCGAGTCAAAACCTTTTTCTATTCCAAGCCAAGTCGATATTGGTTTGCTAAGCAGCCATAAAATTATAGTAAAGCCGAATATTGATACTACTGCATAACTCTTTTTGTTGCAGAAAACGTCTTGGGTTTTGATTGTGTAAATAGCCGCCATATCCGGAAATTTAGGTTTTAGTATTACGTAAAGAACTATCACCATAATCGGAAATAGTATCAGCATGAACGGTATGCCTATTGAGAGCCATTCGCTAAAACTAAGCCCCAGATTAGCAGCCGTTATTGCATTCGGCGGGCTCCCAATTATAGTCCCAATCCCACCTATGTTGGCAGAGAAGGCAACTCCCAGCAAAATGAACACTTCAGTTGTATGATTTCTTTCCTTTATCTTTGAGATTAGCCCGAGCGCCACAGGAAGCATTATAGCGGTAGTAGCCGTGTTACTAATCCACATACTGATTAGAGCAGTCGCGATAAATAAGCCTATAACTGAGAAAATCATCTTAGAGCCAGCAGTCTTCATGATGAAACCTGCGAACAGCTCATCGAGGTTGTATTTGTGTAGTGCAGCCGCCAGACCGAATCCACCTAAGAATAAGAATATTATTGGATGGGCAAAATAGCTGAGCGCTTCTCTTACGTCAAATATTCCGGTCATAACTGCAACTATAGGCACGAGTAATGCGGTCACAGTTATAGGAAGTGCTTCTGTAATCCACAATGCTGCTATAAAGAATAGTATTGCAAGCCCTTTGAGCACATTTTTGTCGGCAGGCAAGAACATATATATCCCAACCGATATAAGCCCGCTCAGCAATATAATAAGCTTCTTGTTCATTTAGCCCTTGATTGTATTACATAAACCCCGAATAGTTAAGTCTTTCCTTACTTTTTCTTCTCCCTTAGGAAAAGGGAGATAAAGAGGGATTTGTTTTTCAGTCATGCTGAACTACAGTTCTGAGTTAGCACAAGAACTGGACGCCTTCTCCTAAGAGCAAGAACACAACTAGTCTTGGCTCATCATCTCATTACACCCAAACTTCAGCATCTCATCTTTTAGAACTAGTCCGCGCGCGGATACTCTTTGTCATCTCAAATAAATTTGAGAGATCCTGTACTTACCGAATCATCTCAAGCGTCCAAAGCCTCTTCTTGGTCCATCTCCCCCAGTTAGGGACATGTAATAAGAACTTTCCGTTAAATTTGTTGCCCTCGGCTTTGATTATGATTTTTATTTTCTTATTGGTTTCAAGAGTATATATACCCTTGTCCCAGAGCTTTGTTTTTCCTTTTCCGTAAGCGTCCTCAAATATTTCTTGAGATTCGAGATTGTCTATTGGTTCGTCAAGGATTTCGTTCTCGACTGCTACTTTTTTTTCTTTCTTAATTGTAGGAATACCATTTGGAATAATCCATGACTTTAATTCATCTCCTACTTCGAGATAAAGGTCATAGTGAGGATGAGGGGTGTTGTGTTTTCGTATGAGGAAATTAAAGGTTTCTTTCATAGATGAGCTTTAGTCCATGTAAGGTAAGAAAATCATCGACAGATTCAATCGTTTCACTCTCTTTTGCTATGAGCTCAGCAGACCCGCCTGTAGCTATGACTTTAGGATCGGTTTTCAATTCTGCTTTTATTTTTTTGACTATACCGTCTACGAGCCCTGCGTATCCGTGCACAAGCCCGGATTGAATACTTTCAACGGTTGTTTTTCCTATTACATTATCAGGTTTGATAATCTCAACCCTTGGGAGTTTTGATGCATGTTGGTAAAGGGCTTCTGCAGAAATATGTAGTCCCGGGGTGATTACTCCGCCTATATATTCGCCTTTATCGGATATACAATCAAAAGTAGTTGCAGTGCCGAAATCAACTACTATTACGCTCTTATGGAATTTTTCATAGGCGCTTACACCGTTTACTATACGGTCTGCTCCCACTTCTTTTGGGTTATGGTATAGAATAGGCATCCCGGTTTTTATACCGGGACCTACAATGATCGGGTCTACGCCAAAGTAGGTATTAATTGCGTCTAATATGGTTTCAAGAAGAGTAGGAACGACGCATGAAATAGCGGCTCCTTTTATTTGATCGGTGTCTATTTCCTTAATCTCTATTAACTTCTTGAACAGAACACCATATTCGTCGGAGGTTCTGGATTTATCACTGCCTATCCTCCAGTGACTCTTAATCTCATCCCCTTCAAATAAGCCAAAAACTATGTTTGTATTCCCTATGTCTACAGCAAGTAACATTCTTATCTCTCCAATATTTATATGAACTATAGCAATATGTTACCAGGTCATTTATGACTACTTTAGTCCCCATCTTCTTCTTAATAGCCATTCTGATGATAACAGACCCAGGAGCACTACAAAAGTCAGGGGATTATCCCAGAACCTCATTGTTTTATAACCTGTTATTGTTTTCTTTTTAGATGTATCAATTTTAAGGTTCTCAAGTCTGTCATCTGTAGTTATGTATTTTCCCCCAGTTCTCTCGGCCAGGGATTGTAAGATATTGTTGTTTGCAGTAGGGCCCCGTACTTCATTTTCAGGAGGTTCGACAATAAAAATCGTCTCGCTCACATTTAAATCATTATATAGACTTGAGTCAGTACCTGGGTTTACCGATATTTTATGAATTCCGCTTCCTCCAACCTGTACCTTACCGATCAATCTATTGTAAGAAGTTTTCTCTAATTCGATTTCGTTCTCCATGCCGTTTGGATAAATCAGTAGGGGTAGGGCTTTTTGATTATTCAAATCATCTCCTAGTGTCGAAATTTCTATTTTAGCATTTTCTCCCGGATTATAAATTGGCTTATCCGTTTTTACCCTAATATCTTTTAATTCAGGGTCATTTAGAAACCATAGAAATAACCTGTTCCAAAACTTTTCATAATGAGGAGACACATTGCCTTCACTCCCCAGGACAAAATTCCATTTCCAGGATGAATCAGACATAAACGCTGCAACCTTTCCGAAATCTACATTTTCAATAGCTAATATTGACTGTCCATCAGGAGTTTTTAATAATGACATAGCTGATTGGTTTAATCCCTGAACGATATTTAGTCCTTCAAGTTCCGGCATTTTTTTCCAGTGCCTTTCATTTTCATCTTTATTTGGGACAATTCTTGTAATCGGATGGTTTTTTCCAATAGCGGTGAGTTCAGGGTGGAATTCTTGGTTACTTATTGTTTCAGATAGAGTTGTGGGTAAGTAGTCCAGTTCGACCGGCAAAATATCTGAAATTAAGGTCCTCCCGTAATCCCCGCTGTTAAAACTGTTGCTACCGCCAATCATAAGGAATGCGCCGCCGTCCTTTGAAACATAGTCTTTTAAATTCTTCAGGTGGAATCCGAAGATTCCGTAGGGTTGAAAATGGAAATTCTGGAATATTACGACATCAAAGGTGTCTAGTTCCTTGCTGAATATCTCATTAACAGGGAAAGGTATTAAGCTTAGTTCTCTTTCCGAGGCGAATACAAGGTCTGAAGGGTCTCTTAGAATAAAGAAGGATACAAGGTCAATATTTGGGTTTCTTTTGAGTGCCTTCCTTAGAAATTTTACGTCCCATGAAGGGCTTCCGGCTACGTGAAGAACGCGGATTTTGTTAATAATAACATCTGTGAAGAAGGACTTTTGATTGTTTTCGGTTATAAGTTCTTCAGATAATACGGGGATGTATACAGTGTAAATTTTTCGCCCAAGTGATAAGGGATTTATTTCAAACTTTACTCTTGCCTCTTTTGATTCGGGGTTTATAGAAGCCTCTTTTATAGACATTAATTTATCTTCTTTATAGAGTGTTACGGGTATTTTAAAGTTTTCCGGTCTGCTTGTTTTTATTACCACCTCGATTGAAAAAGGGTATCTAAGGAAGGCTACTTCGCTTGAAATTATATCGTCTATCCACACATCATTCATACTATCTACTGTAACCGGGCTCACTGTATTAATTATGAGATCTATACCTTTTAGCCTGTCATACATGTTTGTTGATCCATCATTGTCAGCGCCGTCTGAAATGATTATTGCTACGTCGAGCCCCCCTTTATTTTTCTTGTCTATTAGTTCCTCTAATACCTTGCCGATTTTGGTTTTAGTGCCCAGAGGTTCGTTTTTAAGAATTGAATCAAGTGAGGTAGGTTTTAGCTCTTGATCAAAGAAGAAATATTCAACATAGAAATTCTTTTCCATTTGAGAGAGGAAGTCATTATTTTGTTCTAAATAATTTTTTACTTTCTCAGTTCGTACATTTCCGTCCCTATCCCCGGGAAGGTTCATACTCCATGTACTATCAACCAAAACAGCCAGGTTCCTTTTTTCTTCCTTGTAATGTTCAACCTTAAATCCGGGGTTGAATAAAATGAATATTATTAATAGGAACGATAATAAATGAAGGGAAATAAGGGTAGCTCTTTTTTTAGAGCCGGCTAAGTGTTTGGTACTCCGAAAAGATCCGTAAAGTACTAAAATCAATAAAAGGAAAAATAGAATTCCTTCAAAAACACTTGGAGGGTTTAGTAAAACAAAGCGGTTGATTACAGTCTCCATTTGATTAAATTTACCACATTGCCTTTTAGTTTTGTTATTTTACAGTATTAAAAACTTACCTTTCTCCATTATCGTTTCTCCATCAACACTTACCGTAGGCTCCATAATGACGCCGTCAAGATGGCTTGCAACTCTTATTGTTCCGCCCATGCTTTTGTTGTCACCAAAAGCTATATGCACTGTTCCTATTGCCTTCTCGTCCTCAAGGACATCTCCGGTAATTTGAGCTTTATCGTGAGTTCCAATTCCAAGTTCTGCAAGATTAAATGCGAGCTTTCCGAAAGGCTCCATAATTGAATATAGTTTTTCTCCTGCAGCTCCCCCTGTTATTTCGGTCGCAAATCCCTCTTCGACTTTAACATTTATAACTTCCCCACAAAGTTTGCCAACTCCTGCCATAGAACCATCAAACACTATAAAACCTTCTGATTTTCCCTCCATAGGGGCTACATATGCCTCCCCTGCGGGAAGGTTGCTGAAATCTCCCGGGTTATGATTTAAGCCCGTGTCCGAGTGTCCTTCTCTGCCTTTTACTACAAGATTAATATCAGTTCCCTTTTCAGTCGTAATTCTTACATTTGATCCTTGGCTGATAATCTCAGCGAGTTTATCACTCTTTTTTGCTATCTCTTTATAGTCGGCGTTCAATGTTCTTATCATCATATCCTCTGTGATTCCTGGAAGGGTTGCTATACGAACGCCTGCTTTGCTTGCTGCTCTTCTTGAGTCTGTATGACTTAGTGATTTTGAGGTTGGGATAAGGATTACATCTACTAACTTCATAAGTTCCGCGACCGGCTCCGGCGGCTCTTCCCCATTTGATTTAGGTGTCATTATTTCAGTAAGTATTGCCTGCGCTCCCAAGTCTTTAGCAGCTTCCCAAAGAACATATCCTATTTTTCTTGCCGGTTCGTCAGTTATTATAAGAACCCTCTCCCCCTCTTTTACTGCCATACAATCACTTAGTGCGATTTCTGCCGCTATCTTTAGTTGATCCATTTATGATGCCTCCGATTTTGCGTAATCCTTGTGCTTATTATAAGCAATATTATAATATGCCTTATCTTCTCAGCACTTGTAAGGTCTCACAGTTCAATCTATAACTTCTATTGATTAAGGAGAGATGAAATGCGCAAGATCGGTTTGGTTACCCCATATTGGAACAATATAACAAAGGGGGAACTTATAGAGATTGCACAATTAGCTGAAGATCTCGGATACGACTCAATTTGGGTTCCTGAGATGTGGGGTAGGGATGCTTTCTCAATCCTCGGACTTCTTGCCTCTCACACTAAAAGAATAAAACTAGCCACAGGAATAATCTCCGTATATAGCCGTACACCTGCCATGATAGCTCAGACCGTCGCTACATTAGATGAAATATCAGATGGTCGTATAATTCTCGGTCTAGGCACAAGCGGACCCGTAGTCATTGAGAATTGGCATGGGGTGCCCTATGAAAAGCCACTTCAGAGAACTAGGGAATATGTGGAAATCATCCGTATGATTCTAAATAGCGAAAGGGTTAATTATGAAGGGGAGATTTTCAAATTGAAGAACTTCCGTCTCCAATTCAAGCCGATCAAAAAGAACATACCAATTTTCATAGCCGCCATGGGTTCTAAAAACATAAAGCTTACCGGTGAGATTGCCGATGGGTGGATACCATTTCTGGTTCCTCCGGAGAATCTTGCAGGTGGTAAAAAGGAACTATTATCGGGGGCCGAAAAAGTAGGAAGGAATGCCGGGCAAATTGAGGTAAGTCCATATATACCCGCTGCTGTGTCTCAAGATGAGGATCTTGCAAAGAGTATCATTAAAGAATACATAGCATATTATGTAGGGGGTATGGGTACTTTTTATCATAGTGCTATGGTTCGCTATGGATTTCAAGCTGAGGCTGATATGATAGTAGATAGATGGAGTAAAGGGGATAAGAGTGGGGCTATTGAGGGTGTGAGCAATGAGATTGTAAACTCCTTATCAATCTGCGGTAATGCTGAGTCCGGACGATCAAAGATCGCTCAGTATATTGATAGCGGCGCCGATTTACCTATTATTCTTTTCCCCCCTAAAACCTCACGCGACATGGTAAGAGAAACCATAGAAGGTCTTGCACCTTAGGATTGACAATAAATTCAATAGTAGTGAATATTAGCTTTACTTTTTAACCGATAAAAGATTGTACTTATTTAGAGCTAAATAATTTACGGGGAACTAATAAATGAAAATACTTGTAACAGGCGGAGCGGGATTTATCGGTTCTTGGGTGGTGGATACCTTTCTTAAAGAAGGGCATGAGGTCGTCATTATTGATGATCTATCTACTGGTAGAGAAGAAAATATCCCTAACGGCGCTGAATTTATAAAATGCGATATTAGAGATTCAGAAAAGGTCGAAAAAGTCATCTCAGATTTTAAGCCTGATGTTATAGACCATCATGCAGCCCAGATAGATGTAAGAAAGTCGGTCCTCAACCCCATGCACGATGCCGAAATTAATATTATAGGCACATTACATCTTATAGAATCATCTTTAAGGCATGATGTAAAGAAATTTATTTTTGCCTCTACTGGGGGTGCAATATATGGGGAGCCCGAAGATATACCCGCCGATGAGAAAACGGAGCCCTTTCCTATCTCTCCATATGGAACATCTAAATACGCGATTGAAAAGTACCTTGGCTACTATAATTACGTACATGGTTTTGAATATGTAGCTTTGAGATATGCAAATGTCTACGGTCCCCGCCAAAATCCTCACGGTGAGGCAGGGGTTATTGCGATATTCTGCAGTCGTATTCTTTCAGGAATGCCGTGCACGATTTTTGGAGACGGTAGTCAAACAAGGGATTATGTTTATGTAGAGGACGTGGCAAAAGCTAATCTCCTAAGTCTAAGTGCACCGGTTGGCAGTTACAATATTGGGACCGAGGTTGAAACTTCTGTAAATGATTTGATTGCTGAGCTTAAAAATTCATCTGGGGCCGATTTTCAAGTTGAATATGGGGATGCTAGACTAGGAGAAGTGCAGAGTATAAGTCTAGATGTGAAATATGCTGAAAAGATATTGAGTTGGACCCCGAGTGTACAGTTGACAGAGGGTATTCAAAACACATGGGATTGGTTTAATTTGAAGCCAAAATCTTAGGTGTCTAATATATTGAAATAGAATTAAAAGTGATTAAATTGGAACGGAGAAGTAAATCACATTTATACTAAAAGTTAATAGATTGTAGATTGCGAAACCCAGTTCATTGGGTATCCTAAGTTTTCCCGGAGGTTTTATAATGAGCAAAAAAGACGAGTTTTTATATGAGGTAAGAATAGTGGAAAGGAATATTCTAGAAGGCAAGCTTTCCAAGAAGGATTATGAAAAACATCTGGCAAGTCTTCCTGATGTAGAGGAAAAAGGAGAGCCCCTTGTCATAGAGGAAGATGAGGTAAGCTCTGAAGAAGAACTTGATCAAGTCGAAGAGGAAATATCCGAATGAAATGGGATTATAAAGTTGTATCAGTAAATTCGCTGTTCCAAGAGAGTAATGATCACGACATAGCGGTGTCAAAAGAAGCAGCAGGCGCAAGAAGGGCAACAATGGGTCAAGGAATGGAGGAAACCTTAAACGAGCTTGGTAAAGAATCTTGGGAACTTGTGTCTATAACCGGAGAGTTTGGAATATTTAAAAAACCGGTGAATTGATTTTCGGAATTTTATTCCCATTCTATAGTGCTTGGTGGTTTTGTTGATATATCGTAAACAACTCGGTTAATTCCTTTTACTTCATTTATTATTCTTACAGAAGTTTTCTCTAAAACATCATATGGAATACGGGCCCAATTTGCTGTCATTCCATCTAAGCTCGTAACAGCTCTAAGTGAAATCACATCTTCATATGTCCTTTCATCACCCATTACACCTACAGTTTTTATCGGAAGATATACACAAAAGGCTTGCCAAATTTCGTCATATATGCCGGCCTTTTTGATTTCATCTATGAAAATATGGTCTGCGAGCCTTAGAATCTCAACCCTATCTTCTTCTATTTCACCCATAATTCTTATCGCAAGTCCTGGGCCCGGAAAAGGGTGACGGTTAAGTATATTTTCTGGAATACCAAGCTCGAAACCAACAGCTCTTACTTCATCTTTAAAAAGCTCCCTGAGAGGTTCAACTAATTTGAGCTTCATTTTCTCTGGGAGTCCGCCTACATTATGATGAGATTTTATTGTTGCTGAAGGACCTTTAACGCTTACACTTTCTATAACATCTGGATATAGAGTTCCTTGCGCCAGAAATTCCGCACCCTCGATTTTAGAAGCTTCCTCGTCAAATACATTTATAAATTCTTCACCAATTATTTTTCTCTTTTTTTCCGGATCAGATACCCCACTGAGCTTTTTAAAGAACCTGTCTTTAGCATCAACATGGATCAGATTAAACCCCATATGTTTAAAAGATTCAACAACTTCAGCTGCCTCATTAAATCTCAAGAGCCCAGTGTCTACGAATATGCAATAAAGGTTGTCCATAATCGCGTGTTGTATAATTACTGCGGCAACTGCTGAATCAACACCGCCAGAAAGTCCGCATATTACTTTTGAGGAACCCACTTTTTCCCTGATATCCTTTATTGAAGTCTCGGCAAACGATTTAGATGTCCAGGTACTCTTACATCCGGATATATTAAATACAAAATTGGACAATATCTCCTTTCCGAACTCAGTGTGAACAACCTCCGGATGAAACTGGGTACAGTACATTTTAAGGTTCTCGTTTTTAACAGCGGCTACAGGTGAGTTATCGCTTGCAGCTATAGCGGTAAATCCCTCGGGGAGTTCCAGTACATGGTCGCCGTGTGACATCCATATATCACTTCCATCCGGTATCCCGGCTAACAAATCAGAATTATCTATTATCTTAAGCTTTGCAGGGCCGAATTCGCGCCTATCTGAACGTTCTACTTTTCCTCCCAGTAAATGAACTGTGATTTGCATCCCATAACAAATGCCTAATATAGGGATTTGCATGTTGAATATTTCCGAATCTATAGAAGGGGAATCCTTATCCCAAACACTGGCCGGCCCGCCAGAGAATATGATGGCTTTAGGAAAAGCTTCTTTGATATCGTTCAAGGGAGTATTAAAAGGCTTGATTTCGGAGTAAACACCAAGTTCACGTATTCTCCTAGCGATAAGCTGTGTATATTGAGAGCCGAAATCAAGGACTAATATTTTATCATGCATTTTCTAATTTTAGTTGTGAAAAAGTTTAAAGTAAGAATGACCGCACTTAAATACAAGGAAATGCTGCCGATCATTCAATTCTGTAATTTGGAGCTTCTTTAGTTATGATCACATCGTGTACGTGGCCTTCTCTAAGCCCGGCCATTGTAACTTTTATGAATTTAGCTTCTGTACTTAACTCTTTTATCGTTTTACAGCCCGTGTATCCCATACCTGCTCTGAGGCCGCCAATAAGTTGATAGATCATGCCGCCAATAGGCCCTCTAAAGGGTATTCTTCCTTCAATCCCTTCAGGGACTAATTTGGTGTCTATCATTTCGTCACCCACGTTCTGAGCATATCTGTCTCTGCTTCCTTTCTTCATAGCTTCTATTGATCCCATTCCCCGATAGACTTTGTAGGTTCTGCCCTGAAAAAGTATTACTTCTCCTGGTGCCTCATCTGTTCCGGCGAATAAGTTCCCGATCATAACCGAATTTGCCCCAGCTGCGATTGCTTTAGCGATGTCTCCTGAGAATTTTATACCACCGTCAGCAATTATAGGTTTATCATGCTTATTTGCTATTTTAGTAACATCTTGAATTGCAGATATTTGTGGAACCCCTATACCGGCAATAATTCTTGTAGTACATATTGATCCCGGACCAACTCCTACCTTTAGAGCATCTGCCCCAGCTTTTATCATGGCCTCAGCACCTTCTCCAGTTCCAATATTTCCTGCAATTAATTCAAGTCCGGGAAAGTTAGATTTTGTAGAAGCCACCGTGTCGAGGACTTTTTTTGAATGTCCATGAGCGGTATCAATTACAATGACGTCACAGCCTACTTTTAGAAGTGACTCGATTCTTTCCTCTCTATCGGGACCCACCCCTATAGCCGCCCCGCATCTGAGCCTCCCCATACTGTCCTTACATGCAGTAGGATACTTTTCAATTTTTTCTATATCCTTCATTGTAATCAGGCCACAGAGCCTAAATTCTTCATTGACTACGGGAAGTTTTTCTATTCTAAATTTGTGGAGTAGTTCTTTTGCCTCTTCTAGGCTTGTTCCCTCCCTTACAGTTACTAACCTCTTTTTGGGAGTCATAATTTGTTTTACTTTAAAATCCAGGTTCTTTTCAAATCTTAAGTCTCTGAAAGTCACAATGCCAAGTAGAATTTCATTTTCCTTTGTAACAGGAAGACCCGTAATGTTCTGACTTAGCATTATGTCTAGAGCTTCTTTAACAGTGTGATTAGGACGAACCGTAAGTGGATTAACGATCATTCCACTTTCATACTTCTTTACTTTATTTACCTCTGCCGTCTGCCCGGCAATATCCATATTTCTGTGAATAATCCCTATCCCGCCTTCTTGGGCAAGCGCAATTGCGGTTTTGGATTCAGTTACGGTATCCATAGCAGCACTTAGGATAGGTATATTAAGCTTTATATTGGGAGTTAAGTGAGTGGAAGTATCAACTTCATTAGGCAAAATTTCAGAATAAGCAGGCACTAAAAGAACATCGTCGAATGTTAGGCATTCTAGAACGTTTTCATTGCTCATTCCGTATTATCCTTATTTTGTTCTTTTCGTTTTAGTTGATGTTGCTTTTGCTTTCGTTTTTGTTTTTGTCTTTGTAGTACTTACTTTGGCTGTGCCTGTCTTGGTTTTACTTGCTGTTTTTGCAGTAGAAGGTTTCTTTAGACCTGATGCCGACTTTTTAGCAGTGGTGGCTTTTTCTTTTGCTGCAGCAGCCTGTTTTATTGACTCTTTCTTTTTAGCAGCTTTTGAGCGGGCTATTTTCTTATCTTGTGCTGCAGCAATCAATCTTGCTGGAGTTTTAACAATCTCAATTATTTTCTTTCTCATCTCCGGAAGAGTTACGCCTAGTTCAATTTCTATCTCCTGTTCCTTCTCCCCCAAATTTATAAATACTGGAAGTACTCCCACATAGGTATTGGAATCAACACGTTCAAAACTAAGAGCTGTAAGTAGTTTCTTAGGTAGTGTCGGAAAATCCAAAGTTGCTATTTCTGCCGTTTCTTGCGGAAGGAGTCCATCCTGGCTTACGCTGATTTTAAGACGGGTAGGTTTCATATTTTCCCTCACCTATTTTTAAATAAAAGATATCCTTAAATATTCAAATGAACTACTCTCTCTACTAAACTAATATAAAACTTTAATAGTATTTAGAAATCAGAGCGAGTACAACACACAATATTTAATATTATTTTACTTACTTTACTTGAGTCAGCAGGACATAGCAAGCTGATCCTACTTAATATAGTTCCGCATATAGTTCCGCGTATATATTGAGATTACTGCAAGATTCAATTTGAAGAAGAATCCTTATACCCTATAATTTGCAAATTGTATTTTAAACCGAGGATTCTGCCGTCGGCGGGGAATACAGTGAAAAAAGGTATAGATTCGCCGGGTTGGATATTATAATTAAGACCCGCCAGTTTTCTGGAGTTGTTAACATCGATGTCACCGTTTTTCTGCTTTAATTTTGAAAGGATATTCTCAATAGGAGAAACTTTAAGCTCATTATCTGTAAACGTATTGCCGGCATAGAAAATATCTTCAAACTGTATTTTCTCAGCCGCAATATATTTGCTTTTTAACTTAACATAATGCACCGGAACCTGAGACTCATTTGTTATAAAACCGGAAACTATATATACCTGTCCATTCACGGTATTCATCCACCTTCCACTATGCTCGGTGATAATTACTTTATCTGTTTCAGTATTATTCAACTCTATGGGGATAATAGATTCTACAAGTGCGGTTAAATTCGAAAGAGTCCCCTTTGGAAGAATTTCTGCGTTTATTAAGATAACTAGGCTTGCAATAAATATAACAAATAAAGCTGCTATTGTAATAAACGTATAAATTATCTTGGCAAAAAATCCGGCTCCGGATTTTGGGATATGAGTTCTTGACGTAGATTCGGACATTTCATTATATGGTTGATCAAATTCTTCTTCGCCTATATTAGTGACGATGTTCATATCCTCATTAGGGATATTATCAAGACTTGCTGTCGCTATTTCTTGAGAACTCTCTTCTTCTAAGTTAATTTCTGTGTAAAGCTCATTGCTAACTATACCGCTTTCTTCGTTATCTCCAGCTTCAAATAATTCAGGTGCTGACTGTATAGAGTCTTTCGTTTCTTGCTTGGAATCTGTTTGTTCCAAGTCAAAATTTGTTTCCTGCTCTTCTAAACCCTGTAACTTTTCTGATTGAATATCAGCTTTATTATCTTCTGCTATGTTTTTCTCTATAAACTCTTCCAGATTCTCGTCGTGTTCGGTTGGTAAATCAACTATGTCACTATCTGTCTCATCTGTCTCTTTTCTTATACTCATTTCGGCTTGAGTTATATCAGATGAACCTCCGGAAAGAGGCTCTTCTATTTCAAGATAGTCATTACTTTTTTCTTCCGTAACAATTTCTTCCTTCAAATCCTCGAACAAAAGTGTTTCTTGAGACGGCTCTAACTTGCTCTCATCACTAAAATCTTCTGCTTTCGATACAAAGAATATATGCCCGCATTTAGAGCACATGACACTGCTTCCAGGAGGTTGAATTCTAGAATCATCTAGCCTAAATTTACGCTTGCAATTCTCACATTCTATAACCATTTCTATATTTTTATCCCAAGGGAAATTAATAATGATAAAAACTTATTACGACATTTGAGTTATTGAAAAAACTAATGCTTTCTTATTGCTAAGTCAATACTAATTAGACGGTTTTATAGCATAATCTCATTCGTTACTGCTCTATTTCAATTTACAGGTTTGAATTGTGACAAAGTTTTGTAAAATTTATCTCAAATAACTCTAATTATAGCTAAAATTGATATTTATTAGTCTTTCAAGGAATAAAAATTACAATTTCCTCTAAATCAAATATAATTTAGAAAGCACCATGAGATATTGTAATATGAGGGATCCGGGAATTCGCACTCTTATAATTTCTATATTTATTTGTATTTCCTGTGCGGGTTCGCCACATAATTTGGAGCCGATTGAAAGAGTTCAGTTCCAAATGGGAACTTACGCCCGAGTTCTTATTTACGGCGGAAACAATAAGGATGTTGATGCTGCTTTCTCAGAGATTAAGAAGCTTGATAATTTGCTCTCTGACTATAACCCTAAAAGCGAAATCTCAGAAATTAATAATATGGCGGGGGAAAAAGCCGTTAAGGTTAACCCTCAAGTAATAGAGGTTCTCGAAATAGCCAAGAACATAGCGTCTGAGACTGGCGGGGTCTTTGATCCTACCATTGGAGCATTGACTATTGGCGTTTATAGATTCGGGAGAGAAAGTGATGACGAGCCCAACATCGAAAACATAGATAAAGCCAAATCCCTAGTTAACTACAAAGATCTTATCATAGATGGTGACAGTGTATATCTGAAAAGAAAGGGCATGATGATAGATTTGGGCGGTATAGGGAAAGGGTACGCTGTAGAGAAAGCAGTGACTGTTCTTAAAGAAAGGGGTATTAAGCGTGGGGTAGTGTCTCTTTCGGGCGACTTGAAAGTTTTTGGGAATGAGATGGAGATAGCGATCAAAAATCCTGGGAGTCCCCGGGCAATAGCTACTTTTACAACAGGAGGTCATAATTTAGCAATTTCTACAAGCGGTAGTTACGAGCGATCTGTTAATGTAAAAGGGGAGGTCTACCATCATCTGATTGTTCCTGAGAGCGGTAAGCCCGGGAGTGACTTCTTAAGCTTAACCGTGGTTCTAGAGGGAAGCAGTACTTTTGCTGATGCCTATGCTACGGCACTATTTATAATGGGGAGGGATAAAGCCCTCGATTTCCTAAAAGAGCACCCCGAGATCGGCGTATTTATTGTTTTTCCTGATAAAAAGATATACTATAACCAGACTTTTTCAGATCTAGTGAATAATCTTAAAATACAATGAATTAGGCTTGAATAGTTTAAAGTTGGGCTTTGATTATAATCGATTCTTAATATTACAGGCCTTATTTTTAGCTAAAGAACGAGTCCCGACTTTATTTGACAAAATTAGTGTGTTGCTTATATTGTACGTTGGGTAACCCTTTTGATAGGGGAGATGTAATAATTTGATGTAATAAGTTAAAGTAATAAATTAAGGGGTGAAAAACATATAATGCCCATTTGTACAATTGAAGAAGCCGTTTCTGATATAAAAAACGGGAAAATGGTGATTCTTGTTGATGACAAGGATAGAGAAAATGAAGGCGATTTAGTTGTTGCCGCTGAATATGCGGATGCCGAGATCATAAATTTTATGGCCAAACACGGCAGAGGTTTGATATGTTTAGCCTTAACAAAGGATAATGCAGACCAAATAGGGCTTCAGCCCATCAAACCTGAATATAATCCTGTTCCTCTACATACCGCATTTACAATATCTATAGATGCAGTTCAGGGAGTTACTACAGGTATATCAGCCTTTGATCGGGCTTGTACCGTGAACTTAGCAATATCTCTGGATGCAAGACCTCAAGATTTCATACGTCCCGGACACATATTCCCTCTGATCTCAAGACCTGGGGGAGCTCTGGTTAGAGCAGGACATACAGAAGGTTCTGTTGATCTTTCCAGGATGGCCGGGCTTAGACCTGCTGCTGTTATTTGTGAGATCATGAATGATGACGGAGGTATGGCAAGGCTTCCGGATTTAGAAGAATTTGCGAAAATGCACGATATTAATATTGCGTCAATAGCAGATTTAATTAGCTACCGGCTTAGAGCTGAAAGCCTTGTAAGAAGGGCGGCTTCAGCCGTTATTCCAACGGAATTTGGTGAATTTACGACAATTGTATATGAAAGCGACATAGATCCTCAACACCATGTAGCATTCGTTAAAGGGGAAATATCCTCGGATAATGGCGTACTTGTAAGAGTACATTCAGAGTGCTTAACAAGCGATGTATTCGGATCTCTTAGATGTGACTGCGGGCCTCAGATCAAACAGGCTATGAAAATGATAGAAGAAGAAGGTTCCGGGGTTATTCTCTACATGAGACAAGAGGGAAGAGGTATTGGGCTGGTTAACAAAATTAAAGCCTATGCGCTTCAGGACGATGGTTTTGATACAGTTGAAGCTAATGAAGTGCTTGGATTTAAGCCTGATCTTAGGGATTACGGTATAGGTTCTCAGATACTGAGGGATTTAGGTGTCAGGAAGATGAGGCTCCTTACGAATAATCCTAAAAAGATAAAAGGACTTGAAGGCTTTGGGCTTCAGATAGTAGAGAGGGTGCCAATTGAAATTCCTCCGAATAGAAGAAATTCTAGTTATTTAAAAGTTAAGAAGGATAAACTTGGTCACCTTCTGTCAATGGTCGATTGAGGAGGAGGTTTTTTTATGCCTCAGATATATGAAGCTAAGCTTGATGCCAAGGGGCTTAAATTTGCGGTAGTTGTAAGCAGATTTAACGATTTTATAACACAAAGGCTTATGAGTGGAGCGATTGATGTGCTCAACAGACACAACGCTTCTGACAAAGATATTGATATAATTAAGGTTCCGGGATCTTTCGAGTTGTTATTTGCTGTTAAAAAAGCTGCGGAATCAAAAAAATACAATGCCATAATTGCTCTTGGTGCTATTATAAGAGGCCAAACTTCGCATTTCGAATTTTTGGCTTATACGGTTACCGGGCATCTGGCTTCTATCGGACTGGAACAAGGTATCCCTGTTTCCTCAGGTGTCATAACTACTGAAACACTTGAGCAGGCTATAGAGAGAGCAGGTTCTAAAGCCGGCAATAGAGGCGCAGATGCTGCGTTTTCAGCAATTGAGATGGCAAACCTTACCAAAATACTTTCTCGAAAAAGGTAAAATCCTTCCATATGGGTACACGGAGACGGGCCAGGGAGCTTGCGCTCCAATTTCTTTATCAATACGATTTATTAAAAGAATCTTCTTCTGATTCAGAAGGTGTAGAGGAACTTTTGTCCTTTTTTTGGGATAGGAACGAGGTTTCTCCAGAAGATGATACAAAGGAATTTTGTTGTGTGCTTATCAGGGGATCATGCTCAAACTTGACTTACATTGACGAGATAATCGGTACTTATTCAGAGCATTGGCGATTAACAAGAATGGCAACTATTGATAGGAATATATTAAGAATTGCAATTTATGAACTACTTTACTTGAGGAATATACCGCCTCCTGTTACCATAAACGAGGCCGTGGAGCTGGGCAAGAGATTTGGTACTGAAGAATCCGGATCATTTATTAACGGTATATTGGATAAGATAAGAATGGCTCAGGAGAAAGGGGATCTCTCAAATGATAACTGAAGCAATAAATAAAGTGGTTGAGCGTATAGATCTGGAAGAAGAGGAAATGTCCGAAGTTATCGAGGAGATAATGGAGGGTAGGGCAACACCTAGTCAGATAGCATCTTTCTTAACCGGTTTGAGAATGAAGGGTGAGGCGGTTTCAGAGATTACAGGAGCTGCCAAAGTAATGCTCGACAAGGCGAATAAAATTGAATCTTCTATGGATGGTGTAGTTGATCTCTGTGGAACAGGAGGAGATTCTCATGGAACGTTCAATGTATCGACTGCAGCTTCCTTCATTGTGGCCGGAACTGGAGTCCCTGTAGCAAAGCACGGCAACCGTTCGGTTTCAAGCCCTGTTGGTAGTGCTGATGTGCTTGAAGCGCTTGGAGCTAATATTGATTATTCGACAGATGTAGCTCAGAATTGTTTGGCGGAGATTGGAATTGTTTTTCTTTTTGCTCCTATATATCATCCTGCAATGAAAAATGTTGCGGTACCAAGAAAAGAAATCGGCATTAGAACCATTTTTAATATATTAGGACCCCTTGCCAATCCTGCCAGGGTTAAACATCAAGTAATAGGTGTTTACTCAGAAGTTCTATTGGATCCAATAGTGAAAGTTCTAAGAAATCTAGGACATAGTAGTGCCATGGTTGTTCATGGATCTGATTCCATGGACGAGTTTACCGTAACGGGCAAAACCATTGTAGCAGAACTTAGAGACGGTATGGTAAAGAAGTATCAGTTTGACCCTTCCGAGCTTGGACTCAAGAAGAGGCAGTTAGATGAGTTAAAAGGTGGCCGAAACGCTGAAGAAAACGCCCAAATCATCTTATCAATATTTAAGGGTGAGGAAAAAGAAGGGAAGCGTGATATTGCGCTTCTTAATGCGGCAGCAGCCATTTATGTCTCTCAACAAGGAGACTCCGATATGAATCAAGCCTTTGAGCGAGCGGTAGAGTCTTTGGACTCAGGTAAAGCTCTTGCCAAATTAAATGAATTTATAAAGTTTACTAAACAATAAAGAGTGCTTAACAGGGATTCTCTTAATGATTCTTGACGATATCATTCTTAATAAAACAATTGAAGTTAAGGAGTCAAAAAACTCCCTTCCTTTAGAACTTATACTAGAGCAGATTAAAGATGCTCTTCCTTCAAGAAATTTCTTTAATGCAATAAAACCTAACGGCAAATTAAAAATAATCTCAGAGGTTAAACACGCCTCCCCTTCAAAGGGTGTTTTTAGGGATGATTTTGACCCTGTTCAAATTGCTAAGAGTTATAGCCGCGGTGGTGCGTCGGCTATATCCGTTCTAACCGATGAGAAATATTTCAGAGGTAGCTTGTTACATCTTAAGAATATCAGAGCGCAGTTAGAAACCCCCCTTCTTAGAAAGGATTTCATTATTGATCCGTATCAGGTTTATGAAGCAAGGCTTTTCGGAGCAGACGCGATTCTGCTTATAGTAGCAGCATTAGATCCATCAGTTTTAAAGGAGCTTCTTGATCTTACACACTCCCTTCAGATGAACGCTATTGTTGAAGTTCATGATGATGTGGAGCTAGAAAGGGCGCTTGATGCCGGAGGGAGAATAATAGGCATTAATAACAGAGATTTAAGAACTTTTGATGTCGATCTTAATGTATCGATTAATCTTTCCAAAAAAATTCCGCGAGATAAGATTGTTATTGCCGAAAGCGGGATAAGCTCTATAGAAGATATAGATAGATTAAGAAGTGAGGGAGTACACGTCTTTCTAATTGGGGAGACCTTTATGAAAGCTCCGGATCCCGGGCAAAAATTGAATGATCTTATAAAATCCAGTAGTTATACTAAATCTTGAGTTGAACTTTGGACCTTCGTCTTAATACAGCCTGAAATTAAACTAGGTATCTTGCAATAGTTTAAGTAGGATATTATTATTTCTAATTATCATATTTTTTTTAAAGGAACGTAGGCGCAACAGTTTAGAACTTCTTACACTTGTTGTTAGGTGGGGATTAAATTTGTTTAAATCAAAATCTGTTTGCCAGTACTGCGCAATCTTATTTGCTTTCTTCTTGATTTCCTGTTCATACGGAGCTCCTGAATTCGACCCTTACAAAGAGGCTTCGCCGTCCCCTGGAGAAGAATGGGAACCAACTGAAGAAGAACGTGAAAAGGCTTTTGACCTTGAAGAATTGCCTACGATACAGGAAGAACTTGAAGCAGATGTTGATAATATGACTCTTTCCCAACTGGTAGATATTGCGCTTGCAAATAACCCGACTACTCAGATAGCATGGGAAGACGCAAGAGCTACGGCTGCCGCCTGGGCAGAAGCACGAGGACTGTACTATCCTCAGATTTCCGGATCTGCCGGGTACTTTTACGCAAGAGATGGGGGATCTTCAACAGGTGGTGCTGCATTTGATGAACAATATGGGAATATTGGGCTTTCTCTTAACTATCTTCTGCTTGATTTTGGAGGTCGAGAGGCAGAAATAGATGCCGCCAGACTAGCTCTCTTAAATGCCAATTGGAATCAGAATCAGGCAATTCAAAATGTTTTAAACGAAGTTGCTGTTAACTTTTATACCTACATAGGCGGTAAGGCTCTTGTAATAGCAGATGAAACTAATCTTGAAGAAGCGCAGACCAGCCTTGAGGCTGCAGAGCTAAGACTGGAAGCTGGTGTTGGAACCCTCCCAGACGTTTTGCAAGCAAGGGCTACTTTAGCCCAGATTCAGCTTAACTTTGTCGAAGATAGGGGGGATGTGGAAATCTTCCGTGGAAACCTGGCGACCTCGGTCGGGTGGCCGGCTAATACGGATTTTGATGTATCTAAACAGGTAGGTGAATTACCGCTAGAAGCCTTAAGGGATAACGTTAATGATCTAATAGACATTGGTATGAAAAACAGGCCAGCACTGGCTGCCGTTCAAGCTTCAGTCAGGGAGAAAGAAGCTGAGTTAAGAGAAGCTAAATCTGAATTTTCCCCCGATATTTCTGCAACAGCACAAGTTTTTAGATTCTGGGTAAGGCCTGATGGAGAATCAAGCGAATATTTTACGAATTACCTATTAGGCGTTCAGCTTCAAGTTCCTATTTTTCAGGGATTTACATTAATAAATGCAGTGCGGCAGGCTAGTGCTGAGCTTGAATCTGCCCGTGCCTCTTTAAGACTGCAAGAGCAGATTGTTATTGATGAAATCTGGAACTCATATTATAAATTCCGTACAGCAGTTCAATCAGTAGAGGCGGCGGATGTGCTGCTTGTAAGTTCAATAGAATCTTACGATGCATCCCTTACACGTTTCCGCTCGGGTGTCGGTGACATAATAGAACTCTTGAACGCGCAAACTACGCTTGCTGAGGCACGGGCAGAGCAGGTGCAAAATACGACGGATGTATTTACATCCTATGCAAATCTGATAAACGCAATGGGCACTGACATTCCTTCTCCGGAGGAAGTTGTAATTGAGGAGGAAGTAATTATTAATTCAGAAAGTGGAGGAGAGGAGTTAATATATGAGGAAAATTAATACTAATATCTCTTCAAAAAGTTTTCTTCTTGCCATTGTAGTGATAGTTCTACTTACTGTGAGTTTGATGAGCTGTGGTAAGAGCGACAAAGATAAATCTACAACTGAGATGACTGTTACAGTAGCCGAGGTAAAATCGGAGACAGTCCCGATTTATCTAGACTATGTTGGTACGCTTCAATCAATAGAGAAGGTGGATATAAATGCCAGGGTCGAGGGGTTTCTCGTAGAAAGGGCTTTTAAAGACGGAGCCGATGTTAAAAAGGGGGACTTGCTATTCGTAATAGACCCAAGACCTTTTGAAGCCGCACTTATAGCGGCTGAAGCACAATTGGCGGAAGATCTGGCTGCACTTTCCTACGCAAGAGAGCAGGTAAGTCGTTACAAATCACTTGTAGAAAAAGACTACATTACGAGGGACGCCTATGATGAATATCTGACTCAGGCCACCGAAGCCCAGGCCATAGTTGAGGCCGACCGAGCTAATGTAGTTCAAGCTAAACTCGATTTGAGTTACTGTACTATGTATGCCCCTTTTAATGGGCGTATTGGTAGAAGACTTGTTGATGTAGGCAACCTGGTAGGAGCTGGCGGTGAAGCTACATTACTTGCAACTATTGTTCAGCTTGATCCAATCTATGTTTATTTCAATGTAGCTGAGCGTGATATTCCTGAAATACTTAAGCAGCAGAATATAAAGCCTTTGACATTTAGTATAGTTTTTTCTGATGAAAGCAAGCATCCTGAGGATGGAACAATTGATTTTGTGGATAATCAAGTTGACATGACTATGGGAACTATAACTTTAAGGGGTATTGTTGGTAATACATCAAAAACAGTTATTCCAGGCCAATACGTAAAGGTACAGCTCCTTTTAGAGGAACAGCCTAACACTCTTGTAGTTCCATCGCAGGCAGTAGGCGAGCAGCAGGGAGATACATATGTTTATGTAGTTGGCAATGATAATAAAGCAGAATTTAGGAATGTAACTGCAGGAAGCAGTTATGGTAAATTGAGGGTTATTGAAAAGGGTGTAAAGGTTGGAGAAAGAGTAGTTGTTAATGGGCTTCAAAAGATTAAACCCGGCGTGACTGTAAAGACCGAGACGCAAGCGGAGGCAGCAGCAAAGGAAAAAGCCATAGCTTCGCCTAAACCGACAGGCAAGAAAGATAAGTAAGCTCTTTTAGTGAATAGAGGAGAAATAAAGATTGGTTGATTTTTTTATTAACCGTCCGGTACTAGCAACTGTTATCGCAATACTAATTACGCTGATAGGCGCGATTTCCATACCCATTTTGCCTATCGCGCAATTCCCCGAGATTAGTCCCCCTACAGTGAATGTATCTGCTACCTATACCGGCGCTAGCTCGGAAGTGGTAGAGCAGACCGTAACCGTTCCCTTAGAGCAGCAGATAAACGGCGTTGAGGGTATGACGTATATATCCTCGGACAGCTCTGATGACGGTACAATGTCTATTAACGTTACATTTGAGATAGGTTATGATCTCGATATCGCAGCCGTGGATGTACAAAACAGAGTTCAGCTCGGAATTCCTAGAGTTCCCGAGGAAGTGCGCAAATTCGGTATCGATGTCAATAAACAGTCT
>SMWY01000090.1 GCA_004356555.1 Candidatus Dadabacteria bacterium | reverse complement strand
GAGATGGTAATGCCTGGGGATAACATAAATATGGATGTGGAACTTATAGCACCAATAGCATTGGAAGAGAAACTTCGTTTTGCAATAAGAGAGGGTGGAAGAACAGTAGGTGCTGGTGTTATTACTAAAATCATAGAGTAAATAGGTTTAAGGGAATTTATATATGAGTCGTGCTTCTAAAATAAGAATAAAGCTAAAATCGTTTGATCACAGGTTGCTTGACCGCTCCTCTGTGGAAATTGTGGATACTGCTAAAAGAACTGGCGCTAGGGTTGCGGGACCTATTCCACTACCCACCCATATTAGCCGTTATTGCGTGCTAAGGTCTCCACACGTAGATAAAAACTCTAGAGAGCATTTTGAGGTTAGGACCCACAAAAGACTTGTGGATATACTTGAGCCTACTCAACAGACAATTGATGCTCTTATGAAGCTTGATCTGGCCTCAGGTGTAGAGGTGGAAATTAAGCTTACGGGATCTTAATAATTATGATTAATGGATTAATAGGTAAAAAAATAGGTATGACCGAAATATTTCTTGATGACGGAACAGTTGTCGTCTCTACAGTGATCGAAGCCGGTCCATGCTTTGTTGTGCAGAAGAAAACTGCTGATAAGGATGGATATGAAGCGGTTCAGATTGGCTTTGAAGGAGTAAAGCCTCAAAGGGTAAGTAAACCTCTTCTTGGGCATTTCAAAAAAGCGGGAGTGCCGCCTTTGAGACATATTATAGAGTTTGATCCAGAGGGGGAGGATTATAATCTTGGGGATACTATTGATGCCGGGATATTTAAGGAAGGAGATATTGTTGATGTAGTTGGCAATAGTAAGGGAAAAGGGTTTTCCGGAACTATGAAAAGGCATAATTTCAGAGGCCAACCTGCATCACACGGGGGTATGGCCCATAGAAGGCCCGGTGGTATCGGACAGGCCTCATACCCGGGGAAAGTATGGAAGGGTATGAAGATGCCGGGACAGATGGGTAATGAAAGAGTTACAGTGCAGGGTATCAGTGTTGTTAGAGTTGACGCGGGAAAAAACGTGCTGATAGTTAAAGGCTCTGTTCCGGGTCCCAACGGGGGTACTTTGATAATTAAGCGTACAACAAAAGGGAGAATAGAAAGTGCCGCAGCTTGATGTTTATGATATAAATAAAAGTAAAGTGGGCAATGTAGATCTTGATCCCTCGATCTTTGAAGCGCCTGTTAAACAGCATTTGCTTCATGCTATAGTGAATTGGCAATTGGCAAAAAGGCGTTCCGGAACTGCATCAACGAAAACGAAGGGAGAGGTTCGCGGCGGTGGAGCGAAGCCCTGGAAACAGAAACATATGGGGCGTGCCCGTCAGGGAAGCATCAGGGCTCCTCAATGGAGAAAAGGTGGGGTAGTGTTTGGGCCGAAGCCTAAGGATTGGTCTTATAATGTCAACAAAAAAACTAAACGCCAAGCTTTGATTAGCGCTCTTTCTCTTAAATACAGTGAAGGCGTTTTGATAGCTCTAAATGAATTTAACCTCCCTGAAATAAAAACAAAACAAGTAGCAGATTTTGTTAAAAGATTTGAATTGAAATCGGCATTGATTGTTGTGAGCGGAGAGAATGAGAATCTACTTAAATCAGCTAAGAACCTGAAAAACATAAAAGTTATCCAAGTAGACGGGCTTAATGTATATGATTTACTAAAATTTGAAAATCTTATAGTTACTGAAGAATCTCTAGCCCGTGCGCAGGAGGTTCTTAAACATTGAAAGATCCTAGACAGATAATAAAACGTCCTTTGGTTACGGAAAAGTCCTCTGATGCCAGAGAGATTAATTGGCATGTTTTTTCTGTAGATAAAAGGTCTAATAAAATTGAGATTAAAAATGCTATTGAAAAGATATTTGGAGTTAAAGTTGAAAAAGTGAGAACACTTATTACAACTGCTAAAAAAGTAAAAAGAATGGGTCGTATTGCGGGTAAAAGGTCCTCGATAAAGAAAGCATATGTAAAGCTTAAAGAAGGGACTATAGAGTTTTATGAGGGAGTTTAGGTATGGGTATTAAAAAATTTAAACCGGTAACTCCGGGAACAAGGTTTAGATCGGGGCCCGATTTTGCGGAGATAACAACAGACAAGCCCTATAAACCGCTTACTGAGCCTTCAAAAAGAACGGGTGGCCGAAACTCGCAGGGTAGGATTACAAGTTTTCAGCGAGGGGGCGGACATAAACGTCTTTATAGGAAAATAGATTACAAGAGAAATAAATTTGATATTCCCGCAAAAGTTGCCTCAATAGAGTATGATCCGAACCGCTCATCCAGAATTGCGCTTTTAAACTATGCTGACGGTTATAAGAGTTATATTGTAGCGCCAGATGGACTGAAGGTCGGTGATACTGTGATTTCGGGAGAGAATGTCGAAATTTCACTGGGAAATGCTCTTTCAATTAAGCGTATCCCTGTGGGAACAATTGTTCATAATGTCGAATTAAAACCCAAAGGCGGGGGCAAGCTCTCAAGGGCAGCAGGTTCCTCGGCTCAAATTACCGCTAAAGAAGGTTCTTACGCTCAGATAAAGCTAAATTCAGGTGAGATTCGTTTAGTTCATTTGGACTGTATGGCTACAATAGGTAGGGTTGGCAATATTGAGCATGAGCTGGTTGTGCTGGGTAAGGCAGGCAGGAAGCGTCATTTGGGTAAACGCCCCGTAGTTAGGGGTGTTGCTATGAACCCCGTTGATCATCCGCACGGCGGAGGAGAGGGAAAAGCTTCTGCAGGTAATCCGCATCCTGTTTCTCCGTGGGGGTGGATCACGATTGGATATAAAACAAGAAATAACAAGAGAACTAATAAATTTATAGTAAAGCGTAGAAGAATTGGCTACGGAATGGATTAAGGAGAAATTATGCCGAGGTCGAACAAAAAAGGTGCTTACGTAAACGAAAAATTGCTAAAAAAAATACAGTTAGAAAAGGCTTCCGGCGATCCCCGTATCATTAAAACGTGGGCTAGAGGCTCTATGGTTACTCCGGATATGATAGGTCTTACTTTTGCAGTCCATAATGGAAGAAAGTTTATTCCCGTCTATGTAACTGAGCATATGGTAGGTCATAAGTTAGGGGAGTTTTCTCCTACCCGTACTTTCCATAGCCATGCAGGCGGAGATAGAAAGTCAAAAATGGGGAAAAGATAGTAGAAAATAATTGATAATAGGGTGAATAATGGTTTCTCAAGCTGTAAAGAAATATTACAGGGCATCGTCAAAAAAGATTTCACTGGTTTTAGATCTCATTAGAGGCGCAGGGGTAGAAAATGCTTTTGCAACACTTTCTTCCGTTAGAAAGCGCTCCGCTCCTGATATAGCTAAATTGCTTAAGTCAGCGGTTGCCAATGCTGCCGAGAAGGGGCATTCGGACACTGAAAGTTTATATATTAAGGAGATTTATTCATCGAATGGCCCTACGCTAAAAAGAATTAGAGCTAGAGCGATGGGAAGGGCTAGCGCAAGGAAGAGAAGAATGAGTCATATAACAATAGTGCTCGAAGAAAGGGGGCTTTAAATTGGGTCAAAAAGTATGCCCTATTGGGCTTAGACTTGGAATTACTAAAACTTGGGATTCTAAATGGTTTGCCGAAAAAAGAAGGTACACCGAGCTCCTTCATGAAGATTTAAAGATTTGGAAGCTGATAAAAACCGAATTTTATCAAGCGGCTATTTCAAAGATCGAACTAGAGAGGGCTGCTTCTGAAAGAGTTAGAATCATAATAAACTCAGCCCGTCCTGGAATGATAATTGGCCGAAAGGGGCAGGAAATAGAATCTCTCAGACGCAGATTGTCTGAGATGACGGGCAAGGATATTTATCTTGATATACGAGAGGTAAAAAGACCCGAAATTGATGCACAGCTTGTGGCTGAAAATATCGCACTTCAATTGGAGAGGCGAGTTGCTTATAGACGTGCGATGAAAAGAGTTATTGCCTCTGCTCTTAGATTGGGAGCACTTGGTATTAAAGTAATGGTCTCAGGAAGATTAGGTGGAGCGGAGATAGCAAGAAAAGAATGGTATAGAAAGGGTAGAGTTCCTTTAACTACTTTAAGAGCTGATATAGATTATGGTTTTGCTGAGGCAAAAACAACTTATGGAGTTATTGGCGTTAAGGTTTGGATTTTTAAAGGTGAAGTGCTGGAGAAAAAAAGTAAACAAATGGTTTAATGGTGACTAGAGATGTTACAACCTTCACGAACAAAATATAGAAAGGTATTTAAAGGCAGGATTAGAGGAAAAGCTACAAAGGGAGCGTCAATGGCCTTTGGTGAATACGGCCTCCAGTCCCTTGAGTGCGGTAAGCTTACTTCAAGGCAGATCGAAGCTGCTCGTATAGCAATTACTCGTCATGTGAAACGTGGTGCTAAGCTTTGGATTAGGGTTTTCCCTCATAAGGCAATAACTAAGAAACCCGCAGAGACAAGAATGGGTAAAGGTAAGGGAGATGTTGAAGGTTACGTAGCTCCTTTAAAGAGGGGAACTATGATTTACGAAATTGCCGGACTTTCATATGAATTAGCTAAAGAGGCCTTTAGATTGGCATCTCATAAGCTTCCGGTCAAGACACGTATGGTAACCAGGGGCGAGGGGGATATACTGGGATGAAAGCACAAGAGATAAGAGAATTATCACAGGACGAATTAATTAATAAGGAATCCGAATTGAAAGAAGAAATTTTCAATCTAAGGATTCAAATAGCAACTCAGCAGACCACCAATGTTGCAAGGATAAGGATCCTTAAGAGGGATCTGGCAAGAGTGTTTACAATTAAAAAAGAAAAGGGTCTTAATTGAAGGAGTATTTTGGATAATGTCTAGAGGAAAATTTCAATCCAGAGTGGGAACGGTAATTAGCGACAAGATGGATAAGACTGTAATTGTTGAAGTAATGCAGATTAAAAAGCACAAGAGATATAAGAAATCTATCAAAAGAAATTCTAAATTTATAGCACATGATGAAAGCGACCAATGTAAAATAGGCGATAAAGTGCTAATACTCGAAGCAAGGCCGTTTAGTAAAAACAAAAGATGGAAAGTAAGTAAGGTTTTAGAGCAATGTAATACGTTAGAGGCTGAAGTAATAGAGTAGTGATAATTTAGGAGGAGTAATTTAGTGATTCAATCAACCACTTATTTAGATTCAGCCGATAATACTGGGGCTAAACGTTTGTTCTGCATAAAAGTACTTGGCGGATCGGGTAGAAGATATGCAAGGCTTGGAGATGTAGTGGTAGTTTCTATAAAGGAAGCAATTCCAAATTCAAAAGTGGATAAAGGCTCTATACAACAGGCTGTTATTGTGCGTACAAGAAAAGAACAAAGAAGAAAGGATGGTTCTTACGTGAGATTTGATAATAATGCTGCTGTACTGATAACAAAAGATAAAGAACCGATGGGAACCCGTGTTTTCGGTCCTATAGCTCGTGAGCTTAGAGTAAAAGGTTTTATGAAAATAATTTCACTGGCTCCGGAGGTTGTATAAAAGTGGGTACCCAAATGAATAGTAATAAAGACAATAGAAAAAAAATACATGTAAAAAAAGGTGATACCGTTTATGTAGTATCCGGCAAAGAAAAAGGTAAAACCGGAAAAGTAATTAAGGTGCTTAGGGATAGAAACCGGGCCATAGTTGAAAAGCTGAACATAGTTAAGCGCCATCAACGTCCTACTCAGGCAAGTCCTGCAGGTGGGATAATAGAGAAAGAAGCTCCAATTCATATATCTAATTTAATGCTTTACGATCAGGGTGAGGCAAGCCCCACAAGAATTGGGCGTAAGGTTTTGAGTACAGGGGAGAAGGTTAGATACAGCAAAAAGAGCGGAGAGGAGATTAGTTCATAATGGCTCCCAGATTAAGAGATTTCTATAAAGATAGCGTTGCCCCTGCTTTAATGGAAAAATTCTCATACGGAAATTCTATGCAGATTCCCAAAATAGAGAAGATTGTGATTAATATGGGGCTTGGTAAACTCACCGATGCTGGAAAAGATAATAAAGTTATGGACGAAGCTGTAGATGAGTTAGTGCGTATTACGGGTCAGAAGCCTGTAGTAAGAAAGGCAAAGAATTCTATAGCAGGATTTAAGTTAAGAGAAGGGGTGCCGATTGGTTGTTCGATTACGCTTCGTTCTATCAGAATGTATGAGTTCTTAGACAGACTAATTAGTCTAGCTATTCCTCAGATTAGAGATTTCAGAGGGGTGTCTTCAAAAGCGTTTGACGGACGCGGCAATTATACCCTAGGGCTTAGAGACCAAGTGATTTTCCCAGAAATCGATTACAGCAAGGTCCAAACGATAAAGGGAATGAATGTCACTATAGTAACTACGGCAAAGACAGATGAAGAAGCCAGAGGATTATTAGAAGAATTTGGAATACCTTTTGTAAAAAATTTAGGAGAAAGACTTAATGACTCGTAAATCATTAATGGTAAAATCGAATAGAGAGCCCAAATTTAAAGTCCGAAAAGGGAATAGATGTAAGCTTTGCGGCCGTCCCAGGGGTTATATGCGCAAGTTTGATATGTGCAGGCTTTGTTTTAGGGGTCTTGCGAGTTTCGGAAGACTTCCGGGTGTAAAAAAGGCTAGTTGGTAAATAATTGTTAGTTTTTGCTTTAAAATAATTAACTGCTATGAGGCGATAATAAATGACAGATCCGATTGCTGATATGTTATCAAGAATTAGAAATGCTATAACAGCTGGGCATAAAACTACGAGAATTCCTTCGTCCGGGTTTAAGGTTGAATTGGCAAGGATACTAAAAGAGCAGGGTTATGTTTCCGATTGGAAGATCACTGAGGATTCCGGTAGAAAAACAATTAGTGTTGATCTTGCCTACACATCAAATAAAGAAAGCGTAATTAAGGAAATCAAGAGAATAAGTAAGCCTAGTAGAAGAGTTTATGTAAGCAAAACTGAGATCCCTCGAGTGAAAGGTGGTTTGGGTATTTGTGTGCTCTCTACATCAAAGGGAATTATGACTGGCTCCGAAGCACGTAGTCAGGGTATAGGTGGGGAGCTTATTTGTTCAATATTATAAGGATATTCTAATGTCAAGAATTGGTAGAAAACCGATACCTGTTCCAGAGGGTGTAAAAATAAATTTCAAAAAAGGACTCGTGCTAGTTGAAGGCGGAAAAGGGAAACTTTCTTGGAATATTCCCGAAGGTATAAATGCGAGAATTGAAGAAGATAAAATCCTCATTGAAAGAAAAAGTGATGAGAAAAGACTAAAAGCGCTTCATGGACTTACACGTGCACTGTTGTCAAACATGGTTACAGGGGTTAGCGCTGGCTTTAGCATAACTTTGGAAATAGTCGGAGTAGGTTACAGAGTTGAGCTTGAGGGAAAGGATTCATTAACTTTCAATTTGGGCTATTCAACTCCTGTTGAGTACACAATTCCCGAAGGTGTATCGGTAACTGTAGAAGAAAGGGGAACTCGCTTAATACTACAGGGGATTGACAAGCAGTTAGTTGGAGAAACCGCTGCAAGAATAAGGAAAATAAGACCTCCTGATGCCTACAAAGGAAAGGGAGTCAGATATGCTGGAGAAATCTTGAGACTAAAACCTGGAAAGGCAGGTGCTAAAGCGTTATGAAAATAGCAAGTAGAAAGAGCAGAAGGAATTTAAGACATAAAAGAGTAAGAAAACAAGTAAATGGAAGTTCTTCCAGACCTAGGCTTTCCGTATTTAAATCATCAAGGCACATTTATGCGCAGATCATAGATGATGATAATATGACTACTCTTGTATCTGCCTCTTCTTTGACACCTAAGGTTAAAGAAATGTTGGCTGAAGATAGTAGTGGCAAGATAGGTATTGCTAATGCTGTGGGGAAGCACTTGGGGGAGCTTGCACTAGCAAAAGGAGTCAAAGAAGTATCTTTTGACCGCGGGGGCTACACTTTCCACGGCAGGGTAAAATCTCTTGCCGAGGGAGCTAGAGAAGCGGGGCTTGTATTTTAAAGAAACGGAATAAGTGTTTTTTCAGGAGGTATTTTTGCAAAAAGAAAAAATAGATCCAAACGACTTTGAACTCAAGGAAAAAGTAGTAGACATCAGGCGAGTAGCTAAGGTGACTAAGGGTGGTAAGAGGTTCCATTTCACCGCGCTTGCTGTTGTTGGGAATGAAGACGGTGTCGTTGGAGTAGCCTTGGGTAAATCTAACGAAGTGCCGGATGCAATTAGAAAGGCAATGGAAAAAGCTAAAAAAAGCTTGGTCAGGGTTCCAAGGCATGGAAGTACTATTCCGCACGAGGTAATAGGGCAACATGTGTCAAGTAGAATAATGCTACACCCGGCTTCTCCGGGTACGGGAGTTATAGCGGGAGGAGCTGTTAGAGCGGTTGTTGAGCTAGCGGGGATTCATGATGTTCTTTCTAAAGTTGTCGGATCTACAAATCCTCTTAATGTTGTGATGGCTACAGTAAATGGGCTGTTATTACTTAGAATGCCTGAGGAAGTGGCAAAGGCTAGGGGGAAGGAACTTAGTGAATTAGATCTTCCCAGGTCTTATTTTAATTAACGGATTATTCAATCTTAAAATATTTAGTTGTTTCGGATTTTTAGCAGTTTGATTTATAGTAGACTTTATATTAAGAAGGTAAAAAATTATGCTTAGTAATTTATCTCCTCCTCCCGGCTCAAAAAAGAATAAAAAGAGAGTGGGACGGGGAACAGGTAGTACAGGGAAAACAAGCGGTAGGGGACATAAGGGGCAGAATTCACGTACCGGCGGAGGAGTCTCTCTTTGGTTTGAAGGCGGTCAGACTCCCCTTAAGATGAGGACACCAAAGCGGGGATTCACCAGTCGCAATAAACTTGTTTTTGATCTTGTACAAGTTCGTGATTTAATCAAGTTTAGTGAAGGCGATACTGTTACACCTCAAGAGCTGATAAATGCGGGTCTTGCAAGTGGCAAAAAGCCAATCAAGATACTTGGAAACGGAGAAGTTCCCTTTGCTCTTACAATTAGGGCCGATGCATTTAGTAAAGGCGCTGTACAAAAAATAGAAGAAAAAGGCGGGAAGGCAGATACTATATGAATAGGAATGTAGGTTCTATTCCTAGAATACCTGAGCTTAATAAGCGCCTTCTGTTTACTGCGCTGATGCTTGTAGTTTACAGGCTGGGTGTATTTGTTCCCATACCGGGGATAGATCCCGAGCAGATAGTAAGGCTTTTTGAACAGACAAGTGGTACGATCTTTGACATCTTAAATATGTTCTCAGGAGGCGCTCTCGAGCGTGCTTCAGTATTTGCATTGGGTGTGATGCCTTTTATTACCTCTTCAATTATTATGTCTCTATTGGTAAAGGCATTCCCTACCCTGGAAGCTATGCAAAAAGAAGGAGAAGCTGGCCGTAGGAAAATTAACCAATATTCACGTTATGGAACTGTCTTGATATGTGTGGTACAGGGGCTAATGTTAGCTTTAACGCTTGAAGGTGGTTTGGGTTCCGGTGCTACTGTTGTAGAAGAAACCGGCTGGACTTTTAGAATTATGACTGTACTTACTCTTACAGCGGGTTCTCTTTTTGTTATGTGGATAGGCGAGCAAATAACCGAGCGAGGTATTGGAAACGGTATATCTTTAATCATTGCTGCATCGATCATAGTAGGTCTACCGGGTGCCTTTTGGGATATAGTAAGGCTTGTTAATACCGGAGAATTGACTGTATTCGGCGTTGTTCTAATCTTTATATTGTTAATTGCTATAATAGCTTTCATAGTTTACGTTGAAAGGTCATATAGAAAGATACCGGTTCAATATCCAAGACGAGTTGTAGGTAGAAAGGTTTATGGTGGTCAGTCTTCTCACCTTCCTCTTAAAACAAATACGGCCGGAGTTATTCCAGCAATTTTTGCATCCTCGCTTTTGATTTTTCCTGCAACCATTCTTACATTTATAAACGTTCCGGTTTTAAGGGATATGTCTGATTTGTTATTTGGCAACATCATTATATATAATGCAATATTTGCAGGGCTTATAATATTTTTTGCCTATTTTTATACCGCTATTATTTATAATCCAGAGGATTTAGCGGATAACCTGAGGAAAAACGGGGGATTTGTTCCCGGAATCAGACCGGGTAAGAAAACGGCTGAGTATATTGATAAGATACTGGGACGAATTACATTTATAGGTGCGGTTTATGTCGCGTTTGTATGCGTAATTCCTTCATTATTAGAACGAGAGCCATTTAATTTGCCGTTTTATTTTGGAGGTACATCCCTTCTTATTGTAGTCGGAGTGACATTGGATTTTGTGCAGCAGGTCGAATCATTCTTAATAACCCATAGTTATGAGGGTTTTGTGAAGAAAAAAGGAATGAAAGGACCAACAAGGTTTAACGTATGATGTGGGAGTTTTAAGTTATAATGAGATTAATATTATTTGGACCGCCAGGAGCGGGAAAAGGTACTCAGGCTAATAATATAGCTAAAAGCTATGTGGCTGCTCACATCTCAACTGGTGATATGCTAAGGGCTGCTGTAAAAAACGGAGCGGATCTTGGCACACTTGCTAAGTCCTATATGGATAAAGGGGAACTTGTTCCTGATGATGTAATTATAGGGATTATTAAAAATAGGGTTAAAGAGGAAGATGCAAAAAAAGGATTTATGCTAGATGGATTTCCCCGTACTATAACACAGGCTGAAGCTCTGAGTGAAATGCTTGAAGCTGAGAGCGAGTCTATTGATACTGTCGTATCCATTGAAGTTAATGATGAAGAAATTATTGAGAGGATATTGCAGAGGGCAAAGATTGAAGGAAGGGAAGACGATACTGAAGATGTAGTCAGGAATCGCTTAAATGTTTACCATAACCAGACTGAACCATTGAAAGCTTATTACGAGAGTGCTGGTGTATTGGCTGAGGTTGACGGAATGGGAACAATTGATGAAGTATTTGAAAGAATTCAGGCTGTATTAGAAAAAGTGGAACTATGATTCATCTAAAGAGTAAAGAAGAAATTAAGAAGATGCGGTCTGCGGCTCAAATAGTTGTTGAGGTCCTAAACACTCTTAAAGAAAGTGTAGGGCCTGGAGTGTCCACTTGGGATCTTGACCGGATGGCTGAGGAAGTTGCAATAAAAAGAGGTGCAAAACCAGCTTTTAAAGGGTATTCTGACTATCCGGGGTCTGTATGTTTTGCCATCAATAGTGAAGTAGTCCATGGTATTCCTTCTAAGAAAAAGATATTGAAGGAAGGAGATATAGTTGGGATTGATTTTGGCGTAATCTTGGATGGATTTTATGGGGATTCTGCAATTACAGTTCCTGTGGGCAAGATATCTGCTCTGGCTCATAAGTTACTTCAGGTGACTGAAGAATCTCTTTTAAAAGGTATTCAGGAAGCGTCTCCGGATAACGGGCTTTTTGACGTGTCGCGCGCCATACAATCGCATGTTGAAGATATGGGTTTTTCGATTGTTAGATCATATGTTGGTCATGGAATTGGCAAGAGCTTGCATGAAGATCCGCAAGTTCCGAACTTTGTTCCCGGTAATGGAAGCAGTACAAATGGAGTAAAGTTAAAACCCGGTATGGTGATTGCTATAGAGCCTATGGTCAATGTGGGCAATCCTGATATTAAAATATTAAGTGACGGATGGACTGCTGTTACTGTTGACGGTACACTATCTGCTCATTTTGAGCACACAGTTGCCGTAACAGATAAAGGACCCGTCATTTTAACTCAGTAACAATAGGGAGCATATGGCTAAAGAAGAAAGAATAGAGTTTGAAGGCACAGTAATTGAAGCGCTTCCTAATGCTATGTTTAGAGTAGAGGTTGACGGGGGAAAGGGGCACGAGGTTTTAGCATATGTGTCTGGTAAAATGAGGACTCGATTTATTCGTATTCTGACCGGGGATAAGGTGAAGCTTGAACTATCACCATATGATCTTTCAAAGGGTAGAATTACCTATAGATTGAGAAAATAAGTTTTTAGTAGGGAGGTTATAAAGTTGAAAGTTAGAGCTTCCGTAAAAAAGATTTGCGATAAATGTAGAATAATTAAAAGAAAAGGTGTGGTTCGAGTAATCTGCACTAATAAAAGACATAAACAGAAGCAAGGGTAGAAGGAGAGAAAAATGCCTAGAATTGCTGGTGTCGATATTCCGTTAGAGAAGAGAATTGAAATAGGGCTTACATATATTTATGGTGTTGGCAAAGTAATATCTAATCAAATATTAAGTGAAGCTAATATTGATATAAATACTAAGTCAAAGGACCTTACAGACCAGAATATTGCTGCTATAAGGGATATACTTGAGAATAAATATTCAGTTGAGGGCGAACTTAGACAAGAGGTTAAATCCAATATAAGACGTCTGGTTGAAATAGGATGCTATAGAGGTATTAGGCATAGAATCGGGCTTCCATCGAGAGGTCAAAAAACCAAATCTAACGCCAGAACTCGGAAAGGTCCTCGTGGAACTGCAATTGCGAAGAAGAAAAAGGCTGGCAAATAATCATTTACCGGAGATAAGCAATGGCTACTAAAAAAAGTGGTAAAAAGAAAGCTAAGAAATTTGTAGAACAAGGGGTTATAAATATTAAAGCCACCTTTAATAATACTCTAATTACTATAAGCGATACAAGCGGTAATGTTGTTGCGTGGTCGAGCGGCGGAATGAAAGGTTTTAAGGGGACACGTAAAGGTACCCCATTTGCTGCCCAGATTGCTGCTGAAGATGCGGCTAAGAAAGCTGCCGCTGTCGGCATGAAGAGCGTGTCCGTATATGTAAAAGGACCAGGTCCGGGAAGAGAGCCTGCAATAAGATCAATACAGGCTTCGGGACTAAAAATAACATTTATAAGGGATGTAACACCTATTCCTCATAATGGTTGCAGACCACCCGGAAGGCGTAGGGTTTAACAATTGCGTGCAGATAAGCTGTGAAGTTTGTTTTAGCAGAATTTAAGGAGGTTTTATAGTACATGGGAAGATACACTGGGCCAACAGATAGACTTTCACGAAGAGAAGGAGTTAACCTCTTTCTTAAAGGGGAACGTAGCTATAACGGTAAAACTGCCATTGAGAAAAGGCCGGATCAAGTTCCCGGGGAACATGGAAAGTTCCGGAGCAAATTCTCGGAATTTGGGGTAAGACTAAGAGAAAAACAAAAAGTAAAAAGGATGTATGGCCTTAGGGAAAAGCAATTTAAGAAATATTTTATGAAATCTTCAAAAATTAAAGGCGTTACAGGATCCATTTTGCTATCGTTTTTAGAAAGAAGGCTCGATAACGTAGTCTATCGCCTTTGTTTTGGCAGCTCCCGCAGTGACGCCAGACAACTAGTTGGCCACAAACATATACTTGTTAACGGTTCAGTAGTAAATATCCCATCTTACCTGGTTAATGAAGGTGATAAGATTGAAGTAAGGGAAAAGAGCAAGAAATTGAAAAGGATACACGAAGCTCTGGAATTCAGATCAAGAAGGGGAGTGCCTGAATGGCTCGATCTTGATGAGGAAAACTATGTAGGTTCAGTTTCAAAGCTGCCTACCAGAGAAGACGTGACATTCCCAATTGAAGAGCAGCTTATTGTTGAATTTTATTCGAGAGTGTAAATATAAAGAGGCTTTTGTTAAGTTCCTTAAGGGTAAACAATGGCTAGATTGAGAAAATGGAGGAAGACAAGGTGACGGAAGAAGACATGATAAAGGATTTTCAAAAAAATTGGCATGACCTTATTAAACCAAAGAAAATAGAGATGGAAGAAAAAAGTAGTACTCCATTTTACGCAAAATTTATATGCGAACCTTTGGAACGTGGGTACGGTGTTACATTAGGCAACGCGCTTAGAAGGGTACTGCTCTCTTCTATTCAGGGCCCTGCTGTTACCTCCATTAAAATAGATGGTGTGTTACACGAATTCTCCTCTATACCTGGAGTAAAAGAGGATGTTATAGAGATAATTTTAAATCTTAAAGGTATAGAGCTCAAGATGCACACATATGAACCTCAGGTCATAACAGTAAGCGCGAGTGGAGAATGTGATATAAAAGCAGAAGATATAATCACTAATCAGAATGTTGAAATATTAAACCTTGATCACCATATTGCTACTTTGGCCGAAGGTGCCAAGCTAGAAATGGAGATGACTGTGGAGATGGGAAGAGGCTATGAGCCTGTTGAAAGAAGAGGAGAACTGCAGACTATAATTGGTGTTATTCCGGTTGACTCTCTCTTCTCCCCTGTAAGAAAGGTTAACTATGTTGTTACAAACTCGAGAGTAGGAAGGCGTACGGATTTTCAAAGACTTACACTTGAGATTTGGACCAATGGTACTATTTTGCCTGAAGATGCTCTTGCATATGCAGCCAAAATTGTGAAAAACCAACTTACAATATTTATCAATTTTGATGAATTAGAAGTTGACGAAGAACCCGAAAGTGAAGAGAAACAGGAAATTAGGGGAACTGAAGAAATACTATTTAATACAATTGAGGAAATGGACCTTTCTGCAAGATCTCTTAACTGTCTGAGAAAAGCAAATATAGAATATGCAGGAGATTTAATACAGAAAAGTGAGGATGATTTACTCAATTTAGAAAATTTTGGTAAAAGATCTTTATTTGAAATTAGAGAAAGGCTGGAGGAAATGGGTCTTGGTCTTGGACTTACCATTGACCAAGATGTGTTCGATGCGGAGAAAGCAAAACGCAGTGAGAGATTAGTTTCTCAATAATTTTTTGCGAGCAATTTGGAGATTAGAAGATGAGACATAAAAGAATAGGACGAAAACTCGGAGTTACAACTAAACATAGAAAATCTATGCTTCGCAATATGGTTACCGATTTGTTTCGAAATGACAAATTGAAGACAACTGATACTAGAGCCAAAGAAATTAGAAGAGTTGCCGAGAAGATGATCACCATGGCTAAGCAGGGGACTCTTCATAAAAGAAGGCAAGCGGGAGCTTATATAAGGGATAATGAAGTACTAAGAAAACTTTTTGAGGAGCTTGCTGAGAGGTTTAAGGATCGTCCCGGCGGTTATACGAGAATAACAAAGTTAGGTTTTAGAAGGGGAGATAACACCCCAATTTCTATTATTGAACTGGTTGAAGAAGAATATAAGCCGAAGAAGAAAAAGAAAGCCAAAGCTGCTCCTAAGAAGCAAAAACCTAAAGCTACTGCAAAAGCCGGCTCTGCTAAAGTTAAGAGTTCTAAAAAAGAGTCAGCGGAAGAGCTTGGGTTAATCGATGAGGAAGAAAAGAAAACTCCGGAAGTCTTGGCAGCTGAAGCTGCGGCTGTAGCTGAAACTATAGAGATTTCAGAAGAAGAAACGGAGCCTAAAGCAATGGCAGAAGAAGAACCTACAGCAGAAGCGGAAGAAGCTCCAGAAGCCCAAGAATCATCTGATGCCCCTGATGCTAAAACCCAAGAGGTTTCGGAGGAAGCACCAGAAGTTGAAAGTGAACCTGCAGCTGAGACGGGGCCTGAAGAAACTCTTGAAGAAGAAAAGGTAAAAGAGCCTTCAGCGGCGGAAGCGGAAGAAACTCCAGAGGCCCAAGAAGAATCATCTGATGCCCCTGAGGCTAAAGCCCAAGAGGTTTCGGAGGAAGCTGAAGCACAGCCAGAAGAGCAGGTAAAAGCTAAGGCGGAAGAATCTTCAGAAGAACAAGCTGAAGATAATTCTGAAGTGGAAGAAGATAAAGAAACTGAAAAGAAAGAAGACGAATAGTATTCAAAATAAAAAATAAAAAGCTGATAATATATAAACTATATCTGTAGATTGAACTTGCTTATCAACGGGCGGCCCATGGGTCGCCTTTGTTTTTATGGTAGTTTTAAGGATGGATAGAGATACGTGAAAGCAGTCGGATTAATTTTAGATGCAAATAATATTTCGGATCTTGTCCTCTTAGCCAAACAAGCGGAAGAGGCTAATTTCGATTCTGTTTGGGCAACGGAGCTTTATAGAACCTCCTTTCAACAACTCTCAGCAGTAGCACATTCGACTCAAAAGATTAAACTTGGAACTGCAGTAGCGCTTGCTTTTGTCAGAAGCCCCCTGATTACCTCTCTTACAGCACTTGACGTAGATGAAATATCAAACGGGAGATTGATACTCGGGTTGGGCACAGGAGCAAAACGTACAAATGAGATGTGGCACGGCCTAAATCACGGGAAACCTGTAACGAGGATAAAAGAGTGCATTGAGTTAATAAGGCTTATGACCTCAGGAGTGCATCTAGGGAACCCTTTGTCCTATAAAGGTGAGTACTATGATATCTCTACTAAAGGATATCACAGGGCTTTTAAACCGTTCAGGGATAGAATCCCGATATATTTAGCCGGCGTCGGAAGTAATATGATAAGTGCAGCAGGGGAGGTAGCAGACGGCTACTTGGGCCATGTAGTATGTTCTTTGAGATATATAAGAGAAGTCGCCTATAAAAGCATTGCAAAAGGGCTTCAGAATTCCGGGCGAGCAAGGGATAATTTTAAATCGTGCTCCATTATTACTTGCGCTATATCTGAGAACAAAAAAGAGGCGCTAGAGGCTGCACGAGCCACAATTGCTTTTTATGCTACTGTCAAAACTTATCAACCCCCATTTAAGCTCCATGGATTTGAAAACGAGGTAGAAAAAGTAAGGGCTGCTTTTTTGAATCGTGATATTAAAAAAATGATTAAAAGTGTTAGCGATGATATGGTTAATACGTTTGCTGTGGTCGGATCAGCTTCAGAATGTAGAAATAAGATTGACGAATATAGAGAGTATATAGATCTTCCCATATTAAGCGCGCCTCATTATTATTTAGATTTCCAAGAAGTTAAGGGCTTTCAAGATGCAATCTTAGATACATTTGGCCAATAGTTTAGTTAGTTATATATTCCCTAAATCATTCGCTGTGCTATTCTTAATCCTATAAAATGTCAAAGAATGTTCTTATTTCCGGAGCCAGTGGTTTTGTAGGAACTCATTTAACGGAGCTTCTGCTTGAGAAAGGTTATAAGGTTATAAAACTTACAAGATCACTAACGGGTTCTTCGGACGATCAGGTCTATTGGAATCCCGCAAAAGGTGAAATAGAACTTGAATCACTTCAAGATCTTGATGCGGTGGTCCATCTTGCAGGTGAGAATATTGTAGGAAGATGGACGGATCATAAAAAGGCAAAAATAGAGAACAGTAGAGTATTGGGGACTAAACTGCTATCAGAGTCACTGGCAAAGCTTAATAAAAAACCAAAAGTATTAATCTCGGCTTCTGCGATTGGTTATTATGGAAATAGAGGAGATGAAATTCTGAGCGAGGAAAGCACTCCAGGAGAGGGCTTTCTGGCAGATGTGAGCATAAAGTGGGAGAATGCCACCGAGGCTGCAAATGACGCCGGTATACGCGTATTAAACCTCCGTATAGGCATGGTGCTGGGTTTAGATGGTGGCGCCCTTGAAAAGATGCTTCTGCCCTTTAGGATAGGTCTTGGCGGAAAGATAGGGGGGGGGAAACAGTATTGGAGCTGGATTGCTATTGATGACCTTATTGGAATAATTTATTATCTACTCAGAAATGAGGATTTAAAAGGGCCCGTAAATGCTGTCGCTCCAAATCCTGTTACGAATAGTGAGTTTACGTTTGCCCTTGGTAGAGTACTTAACCGCCCAACTATACTTCCACTACCTGCTTTTGCAGCCCGGGCACTACTTGGGGAAATGGCGGATGAGACAATGCTTTCAAGTGCCCGTGTAAAGCCTCAAAAATTATTAGATTCAGGATATAAATTCAAGTACCCTGAATTACAGCAAACACTAAATAGTATTTTAAAAACAAGTAAATGAGCAATTCTGAAGATACGCTTAATAAACAATTTGGATTATATGAGTTAAAAGAAGAGGGCGTCAGTCCAGACCCGATTGAACAGTTCCGTCTTTGGTATGAAGAGGCGCTCAGAGCGGATTTAATCCATCCTAACGCTTTTACTCTCGCCACTTCGACAATAGATGGCAAACCCTCAGCAAGGGTGCTTCTTCTAAAGGGTTTTGATCAAGCAGGTTTTATTTTCTATAGTAACTCTGAAAGTAAAAAGGGGGATGATCTTGCCAACAATCCTTTTGCGGCCCTTTGTTTCTGGTGGGGGAGACTCGAAAGGCAGGTTAGAATAGAGGGAAAGATTCATATAGTGTCCGATGATGAAGCAGATGAATATTTTTCGAGTCGACCAAGGGGTAGTCAAATAGGTGCATGGGCATCTCATCAAAGCACTGTAATACCTAATCGTGAAATACTTGAGGAAAGATTTAATGAGTTTGAGCATAGATATAGTGATAAATCTGTTCCCAGACCGCCATATTGGAATGGATATAGATTAGTTCCAGATACCCTTGAGTTTTGGCAGGGCAGGGATAACAGGCTCCATGATAGGTTAAGATACAAGTTGTTAAGTGGTGGGCAGTGGTTGATAGAGCGCTTGGCACCCTAGATTATTTAGT
>SMWY01000012.1 GCA_004356555.1 Candidatus Dadabacteria bacterium | reverse complement strand
GGGATTGTTCGCCTGTGGAGAAGTTGCAGGAGGTATGCACGGAGCTAACAGACTCGGAGGAAACTCTCTTTCTGACCTTTTAGTGTTCGGCAAAAGGGCAGGGGCAGGGGCCTCTAACTACGCAAGTAAAATAAAAGATAAAGAACTTAAAATTAACGATGGAGAGCTTGAGAGTGCGGTAAAAGAGATGCTAATGCCGTTTGAAAATGCTGAAGGTGAAAACCCCTACACAGTACATCAGGCTTTACAGGATGCAATGGGTGATTATGTAGGAGTATTTAGGACAAAAGAGAAACTTCATGAAGGAATAGAAGAAATACATGTTCTCAAAGAAAGAGCATCCCAGCTTAAAATAGAAGGCTCCAGAATGTACAACCCGGGCTGGCACCTCTGTAAAGACCTTAAATCAATGCTCATAGTCTCTGAGGCAATCGCCGAATGCGCTCATAAACGTGAAGAGAGCAGAGGGGCTCACAGCCGTGTGGACTTCCCCGAATATAATGACGAAAAGTGGGGCACAGTAAATTCAGTAATCTCAATAGATAACGGTGATATGAAATTTAGCACATCTCCTCTCCCTCAAATGCCTGAGGAACTAAAGAGGATTGTAGAGGGGGATTATAAATAAATGTCAGTAGCCAAACTTAGAATCTACAGGGGAGATTCAAATGGGGGACAGGAAGTCGAATACGAGGTGCCTATTGAAGAGGGAATGGTAGTGCTTGACGCTATTTTCTTTGTTCAGGCCAATTACGCCGGAGATTTGGCTGTTAGATGGAACTGTAAGGCGGGCAAGTGCGGCTCTTGTAGTGCAGAGATAAACGGTATGCCCAAGCTCACCTGTAAGACGAGACTTGACACGCTTCCGCTTGATAAGCCGATTACTGTTCATCCTCTTAAAGCATTTCCTATAATGAAGGACCTTGTAACTGATGTATCATGGAACTATGAGGTTAGAAAGAAGATCCCCCCATTTCAATATTCGCAAGATACCGATTGGAAAATGCAGCAAATAGATGTTGAACGAAGCCAGGAATTCCGTAAATGCATTGAATGTTTCTTGTGCCAGGATGTATGTCATATACTTAGAAACCATAACAAAAAGAATGAGTTTTTCGGCCCCCGCATGATGATTAAAATTGCAGAGCTTGAAATGCATCCTCTGGACACCGGGGATAGAAAGGAAATACTGAGAGAGGCCGCGGGTATTGGGTATTGTAATATTACAAAGTGCTGTACAGATGTATGCCCTGAGGGTATTCACATTACAGATAACGCAATTATTCCTTTAAAAGAAAGAGTTGCAGACACTTATTTTGATCCGCTTCAGTGGATAATGAATAAAATTAAAGGGAACTAACAAAACTGTTCGTTTTTAACTAATCCTAAGGAGAATATTAGAGTGAACATTCACGAGTATCAGGCAAAGGAGCTACTTTTAAAATACGGAGTTGCAGTACCTATGGGAAAAGTAGCGTTACACGAAGATGAAGCTGAACAGATAGCAAAAAACCTTAGTGTAGAGAAATTCATAGTTAAAGCCCAGATACATGCAGGGGGGAGAGGGAAAGGTGGTGGTGTTAAGCTTGCCAATGTGCTTGAAGATGTAAAGCGCCTGGCTTCAGAGATATTGGGCATGACCCTTGTTACCCACCAAACCGGGCCTGAAGGGAAATTAGTCAGCAAAGTACTCGTAGAAGAAGCCTCCAACATTGCAACTGAGCTCTATATCGGAATGGTAATTGACAGAGCTACTGAGAATATAGTTATAATGGCAAGTCAGGAAGGCGGCATGGAAATAGAAGAGGTAGCACGTACTAATCCTGAAAAAATATTAAAACAATACATAGATCCCACAATCGGACTCCTACCTTTCCAGTGCAGGAAAATAGCCTATTTTCTTGGACTGAAAGGCAAAACTGTAAATAAAGCCGTAAAGCTTATATTAGGCTTATATAACGCATTTATAGATAACGATTGCTCACTTCTTGAGATTAACCCACTGATAATCACTAATGACGGCGCTGTACTTGCACTCGATGCTAAGATGAATTTCGATGATAACGCACTGTTCAGACACCCGGATATTGAAAAGATGCACGATCCAGCAGAAGAAGACCCAACTGAGCTTGAAGCGAAGAAATGGGGAATAAGCTTTGTAAAACTAGAGGGCAATATTGGATGTCTGGTTAATGGTGCCGGGCTTGCGATGTCTACTATGGATATTATTAAACATCACGGTGCTGAGCCTGCTAACTTCCTTGACGTTGGCGGAGGCGCTACAGCCGAACAAGTGCTCCAAGCGCTAAAAATGATACTTAGAGACCCCAATGTGAAAGCAATTTTTATCAACATATTCGGTGGAATAATGAAGTGTGATACTATAGCCGAAGGCGTTATCAGCGCGGCAAAAGAAGTAGGGATAGAAGTACCGTTAATTGTCAGGCTCGAAGGAACAAATGTTGAGCTAGGACGTAAATTACTCTCGGAATCAGGACTAAATATTATTACCGGCGGAGATATGAGAGAAGCCGCCGCAAAAGCCGTAGAGGCTACTCAGTAAATCAGATTGCAGAGATCAAAACTTGTTCTGCAAACTATTTATTATATACACGATACAGTTGCTGTAAATACACGTAATTATTACATTTATAGTTTAAAACTTTCCTATTTTACCCACTTGACATTTCTCCGATGATGATTAGTTTGTGAAAAGGAGGCATACAACACAATGAATGCACTTGCTTTAAGAGAACCGTTAAATGTATTTCTTAAAGAAATTGAAAAATATCCTGTTCTTAGTAAAGAAGAGGAATATAAGCTTGCGGTAAGATATTCTGAGGAGAAAGACCTCGAGGCAGCTAATACACTTGTTGTATCTAACCTCAGATTTGTTGTAAAAATAGCTTCTGAATATCTATCATATGGTTTTCCCTTATCGGACCTTGTACAAGAGGGGACGATTGGTCTTATGAAAGCAGTAAAGAAATTTGACCCGTATAAGGGATACAGGCTCATTTCTTATGCAGTTTGGTGGATAAGGGCAGGTATTCAAAATCATATAATGAAATTCTGGAGCCACGTGAAGATAGGAACTACACAGGCCCAGAGAAAACTCTTCCACAAAATAGGAAGAGCAAAAAAAGAGTTGAATATAGAAAATAATGAAATGACTGAAAATGAAGTGCTTAAGGTTGCAAATCTCTTTGGTGTAAAAGATAAAGATGTAATAGATATGGAGTTCAGAATGGCGTCCAGGGACTTTTCCTTGGATTCGGCATCGACGGAAGATAACACAGTAACGTACCTAGACATTCTATCCGACGGAAGAGCTAATCAAGAAGATGTTCTTCAGTCTTTAGAAACGGATGAATTAGCAAATGAAGGTATCAGGTACGGTCTTAAGAAATTATCTCCAAGAGAACAAAAAGTAATAGAAAGCAGGTATCTTAAAAACCCCCCCGAGAAACTAAGAGTGCTTGGGGAAGAACTCGGTATCTCAAAGGAGAGAGTGCGACAGATAGAAGTGAATGCACTTAAGAAATTAAAAGGTGTGGTTGAGACAGTTATCTCTAAAGGTAAGATGATTGAGAAAGTATGAATACAAACACATACAAGCACCTACAAATGAAAGAATATAAAAGCTTAGGAGGCTATAAGAATGGCTAGCAGCGGAAAAATAATAGGAATTGATCTCGGAACCACCAACTCAGTGGTCGCTATAGTTGAAGGTGGAGAGCCGAAAGTGCTAATAAATGAAGAGGGAGCAAGGGTTACACCTTCTGTGGTCGGGTTTTCAAAAGACGGAGAGATTTTAGTCGGCGGACCCGCAAAAAGACAAGCAGTGGTAAACCCGGAAAACACTGTTTTCTCCATGAAACGACTTATGGGAATGCGCTTCGACGAATTTAAGGACGAAATAAAACACCTTCCTTATAAAGTAGTGAAATCGAAAAATGATGACGCATGGATTGAGGTTAACGGTAAGCAGTATTCACCTCCAGAGATTTCTTCAAATGTTTTAAAGAAGCTAAAGAAGGCTGCTGAGGACTATCTAGGAGCAGAGGTATCAGAGGCTGTAATCACTGTACCCGCATACTTTAACGATTCTCAGAGACAGGCAACAAAGGATGCAGGAAAGATTGCAGGGCTTGAAGTGAAGAGAATAATAAATGAGCCTACGGCTGCAGCGCTTTCTTACGGATTTGATAAAAAATCTGAGGGAATCATAGCAGTCTATGACCTGGGCGGCGGAACTTTTGATATATCGATTCTTGAAGTCGGTGACAACGTCATCGAAGTAAAGTCCACCAATGGTAACACACACCTTGGTGGAGACGACTTTGACAGACTAGTAATGGAATACATCATAGAAGAGTTCAAAAAGGAATCAGGAATTGATCTAAGTAGCGACAAAATGGCTCTTCAACGCCTAAGACAGGAAGCAGAGAAAGCTAAGACTGAGCTTTCCAACACTCTAGAGACTGAAATTAATCTCCCCTTTATCACGGCAGACGCTTCCGGTCCCAAACACCTTGTAATGAAAATTACACGCGCTAAATTTGAGCAGCTAGTAGAGGACAAAATAAAAGGAACTCTAGGACCATGCAAACAGGCACTTAAAGATGCCGGATTAAAAGCAGGGGATATAGGCGAAGTTATTCTCGTCGGTGGATCTACCAGAATTCCTATGGTCCAGAAAGTTGTAACGGACTTCTTTGGCAAAGATCCACATAAGGGTATTAACCCTGATGAAGTAGTGGCTATGGGCGCTGCTATTCAAGGGGCGGTATTAGGCGGAGAGGTAAGAGACGTTTTATTGCTCGATGTTACCCCGCTTTCACTCGGTATAGAAACCCTGGGCGGTGTAATGACAAAAATTATAGAAAGGAACACGACTATACCTACAAAGAAGAGTCAGATATTTACTACGGCTGAAGATAATCAGACATCTGTTGAAATACATGTTCTTCAGGGAGAGCGTCAGATGTCAGGCGACAACAGGACGCTTGCAAGATTTATACTAGACGGCGTACCCCCTTCAGCACGAGGGGTTCCTCAGGTTGAGGTTACGTTTGATATAGATGCTGACGGCATACTCCATGTTTCTGCCAAAGATATGGCAACTCAAAAAGAACAAAAAGTAATAGTAGAGGCATCAAGCGGACTTAACAAGGACGAAATAGATTCTATGATTAAAGATGCCGAAGATAAATCTGAGGAAGACAAGTTGCGTCATGAACAAGTTGAGATTAAAAACAAGCTGGATGAGCTTATATATAGGACCGATAAGAGCTTTAAAGAATTTGAGGACAAACTCTCAGATGATGATAAGAAAGAGCTTCAAGAGGCTTTAGAGCAAGGAAGGAACGCCATTAAAGGTGAAGATACTCAGGCAATTGAGCAAGCAACCGAAAAGATAACTCAGGCATCTCACAAGCTTGCTGAGCTCATGTACAAGCAGCAAGAAAGTAGCGGAGCTCCAACTGAAGAGCCTCAAGGTGATGCGCCGGAAGCCGCTGAAGCGAATGATGACACTGCAGAAGAAAGTGGTCAAGACAATAATGACTTTGTAATAGACGCTGAAATCACCGAGAAGTAAAATATATTTTTATATTCACTATCAATTTCAATTAGAGAATAATAAGGCGGCTTAGTGTCGCCTTTATTCTTTATATTGACTATACTTTACCAAGCGATAAGACAACTATTGCCCAGTTTTGATTTAAATGTTAGTTTATTACGAATAATTTGGGGTTAAAAAAACCATACAATAAGATAAGCAATATATTTGGAGGCAAGTACATGAAAGCGGAAATTCATCCCGAATACAAAGATGTAACTGTGGGCTGTTCCTGCGGGGCTTCTTACAAAATGAAATCAACTAGATTTGAAGACTTCACTGTTGAGGTTTGTTCCAACTGTCATCCTTATTATACAGGAAAGGAAAGGCAGGCTGAAGCCAAGGGTAGAGTTGAAAGATTTAGAAGAAAATACCAATCAAATTAGTTCCAACTTGCAAATTATAGTGAGTAAACGTCTAAATATTAATATTTGATCGGGGCTAATATGTAAGTGCATCAAACAATAAAGAATGTGGAGGTGACTTGCTATGGCAGAGTATAGTAGAGATAGTATCAAAAATATCGCGCTAATTGCTCCCCACGGTGCCGGAAAGACTTCACTTGCAGAGGCAATGTTATTTATGCACGGAGCCACTGACAAGCTAGGAAAGGTCGACGACGGTTCTTCTACACTTGACTTTGAGTCCGAAGAAAAAAACCGCAATATGTCGATCAATTCCCATATCGCATTCTTTGAAACCAAAAACAATCTTATAAATGTAATAGACACTCCAGGGTTTTTAAATTTCCTCTACGAAACAGAGAGCGCAATCAAAACAGTAGACGGCGCTGTGCTTGTAGTAGAAGCTATACAAGGAGAAGTTTCTGTACAGACGCGTAAATACTGGGATATGGCAGGGGATATCCCGAGAATCATTTTTATAAATAAACTCGATAGAGATAACACTTCACTTGAAGACACTGTAAAAAGCATATCAAAGGAACTCGGAGTTAAAGCACTTCCCTTCACTCTCCCCATTGGTGAGGAAGGAAATTTTAAAGCTGTAATAGTTCTTATTGATATGAAAGCCTACACATATGATGGGGACGGAAAAGTACAGGAAATACCTATTCCCGAAGATCTGATGGAAAAGGCTAAAGCCGCAAGAGAACATATTGTAGAGGCAGTAGCTGAGCTTGACGACGAATTGCTTGAGAAATACCTGGATGGCGAGGAAATAAATGAAGAGGTCATTATTAAAATGCTTCATCAGGGAATACTTGATGCCAAGATTTATCCCGTATTTGCAGGCTCCGCTACAAACCTGATTGGTATTAAAGCTCTTGTTGGAGGGATTTGCAGATATCTCCCTTCCCCTATTGAAAGAAAACCATTAAAAGTTAAAAACCGGGATGGTGAAGATATCGAAATAGAGCCTAAGGAAGACGGTCAGCCAGCTGCCTATATTTTTAAGACTATTTCAGACCCCTATGCGGGCAAAATAAGTATTTTTAGAGTATTTTCTGGATCTATAAAGTCAGATTCGATTGTTTATAATTCAACAAAAGGGACTAAGGAAAAGTTCAGTCATCTGCATAGATTAATCGGCAAAAAGGAATATCCTATAGATATTGCGCAATGCGGTGATATAGTTGCTGTAAACAAGTTAAAAGAGGCCCATACTTCGGACACATTATGTGATGAAGCAAATCAAATTATCATTCCTCCTGCTGAACTCCCTGCCGCAGTTTTATCCTTTGCTATAGAGCCTAAATCCCGAAATGATGAGGACAAATTAAACCCGTCCCTGGCCAGAATACATGAAGAAGATCCAACGATTCAATACCATATGGACGATGAGACGAATGAGTTTCTTTTATCAGGCACTGGTCAGTCACACGTAGAAGTTATTGTAAAAAAATTAAAAGATACTTATGGAGTTAACGTTGAACTTCATACTCCTAGGGTACCTTATAAAGAAACCATTCGAGGAAGATCTAAAGCTGAAGGGAAATACGTCAAACAAACTGGTGGTAGAGGACAATATGGTGTCGTCTCGATCGAAATTGAACCACTACCAAGAGGGCGGAACTTCGAGTTTGTAAATAAGATTGTAGGTGGCGCAATACCAAAGAACTTCATTTCCTCAGTCGAAAAAGGTGTTGTTGATGCAATGAAAACCGGCATTCTAGCAAGCTACCCCGTAGTAGATATAAAAGTTACATTGTTAGACGGTAAGTACCACCCGGTAGACTCTTCAGATATGGCTTTTCAGATTGCGGGCTCCATGGGATTTAAACAGGGTATGAAAGATGCAAGACCTTCACTTCTCGAGCCTGTAATGAAGATGGAAATCACTATTCCAGAAGACTGCATGGGAGATGTAATAGGTGATGTCAGCGCAAGAAGAGGGAAAGTTTCGGGAGTAGATTCACTGGCGGGCACGCACCTGATTAACGCCTTGATCCCGATGTCTGAAATACTCACATACGCTCCTGAACTCAGATCAATTACGAGCGGGAGAGGATCATTTACCATGGACTTCTCACATTACGAAGAGGTCCCCGGGCATCAGGCACAAAAAATAATAGAAGAATCCTCTAAAGGGAAGGGAGCTGAAGAATAGTACTTAATCAGCTTGAGAGTAATTATAAAGAACCACAATAATATTTTATTTACAATTTAATACGTCTAATACTTTCATTTCCACTCCAATATGGTATAAGTTTTGTATTATATAACAATTAACAAATAGCTTGAACTTAATCTTCTAATCCTCTTACATTATTAATATAAAGGACATCAAACACTGTGCGCATAGCCTCAATTGATATAGGTACAAATACTATAAGGCTTTTAATTTGTGAGCAGACGAAAGACAGTGCTTTAAAAAAGCTTTATATTGACCGCGTAATAACTCGTCTAGGAGAAGGATTCTCAAACGATAAAGCTCTCTTAAACCCTAAGGCAGTTTACAGATCACTTACCGCTCTTAAGAGTTTTTCAAAAATAATTAGAGAGCACAACGTCAATAAAGTAAGAGCAGTGGCGACAAGCGTAGTCAGGAAATCAGAAAATAGCCTAGAATTTATTAAAAGAATAAAAAATGAGACCGGTATTATGGTTGAAGTTATTTCTGGAGAACAAGAGGCGGAACTTACGGTCTCAGGAGTCCTAAATTCAGTATCAATTGAGGGGGAGTATTATATTATATTTGATATCGGAGGCGGCAGCACAGAATATGTTTATGTACAAAACGCCGACGTTATTAAACTACTTAGTATTAATTTAGGTGTGGTCTATCTTACCGAAGGTTTCTTAATAAACGATAGAGAAAGTAATCAAGATATAGCTAAACTCTCACTATATATTGAGGAAACTCTAGAAAGGGAACTAAAAGGTTTTGGGATTGAGCCCCAACAAAAGATATCTCTTGTTGCAACAGCAGGCACGCCCACTACACTTGCAGCAATACAATTAGGTCTAAACGAGTATAAACCCGAGCTGGTTAATAATTTTGTACTAACTAAAGATATGATCACTTCTACTATGGAAAAACTAATTAAAATCCCTAAAAAAGACAGGTCAAACGTAATAGGATTAGAGAAGGGAAGAGAGGATATAATAATTCCCGGTGCACTTATACTTATTGAAACTTTAAAAAAATTCTCATCAACCAAGGTAATCGTGAGTGATGGAGGAGTGCTGGAAGGCATCGCTTGGAATTTAATCAACTAGGACCTTATTTCTTCGATATTTTTTGAGAAATTATATTAAATTCCTTCGTTGACAATCAGCACTTAATTATTATATTTTGAGGGAGGGGGGGGAGGCATTACTATATAAATCTGCTATCAACTTGTAAATGGCGAGTATTAAAAACAATGAAGTCTTAAATTAATACATTTTCAGCAATGATAAAGTAAGGAGGTAAAAAATGAACACCGAAGACAGAGAAGAGAATAAAGATGAGAGTGAAATAGAAGTCAATGGAAACCATACTCCGGAAGAAGCAGAAGATTCCGGGCAGGAGAGTGAAAGTTCAGAAATATCAGAAATAAAGGAAGAGGAAAATGAAGTTGAGGAACTAAGCAAAAAGTATCTAAGACTTGCCGCCGATTTTGAAAATTATAAAAAGAGAATGTCAAAAGAAAGAACGGATAGCGTTGCTTACGGAAATGAAGAACTCATAAAAGAGCTATTAAATGTCCTGGATAATTTACAGAGGGCTCTAGAGCACACAGAACAGCAAGATGACGCAAAACCTATTATTGATGGCGTAAAATTAGTCCAAAAGCAGTTCTTAAGCAGTTTAGAGAAATTTGGGGTGCAGGCTATCGACGCCTCAAAGGGTAAAGAATTTGACCCAAAGCTTCATCAGGCAATTGAGCATGCGGAATCATCTGAAATCGCTCCGGGACTAGTACTCTCTGAAATGCTGCCGGGGTATACCCTAAAAGACCGTTTATTAAGACCGGCCTTAGTTGTTGTATCCAAAGACGTAGATGAAACTCCCTCCGATCAAGAAAATGTATCAATCTTTAGCAAACCAGACAATGACACATAACTTATTTATTGTAGCTTAGGGTATTTATTATGACATCAATTGATTACTATGAAGTTCTTGAAATCGAGAGGAATGCAAGCAACGAAGAGATCAGAAGATCATATAAAAGACTTGCGTTTGAGCACCATCCTGACAGAAACCCGGGAAGCACTGAGTCCGAAGAAAGGTTTAAAGATATAAACGAAGCATACCAAATATTAAGCAACCCCGATAAAAGAGCCCGTTATGACAGCTTCGGGCATATTTCCTCAGAAGGAATGTTCTCTGATCAGAATTTTGCAGCAGGGTTTAACGATATATTCGGGAACCTATTCGAAGAAGTTTTTAATGCAGGAAACAGAGCTCGCGCTCAGAGGGGTAGGGACTTAAAATACAGTCTAGATATTACTTTCGAAGAAGCGTTTGAAGGGACAGTAAGAGAACTAAAGATACCAAAACACACGCCGTGCCCTGATTGTGACGGGAGCGGGGCTGCGCCTGGAGGTGAGATAACCTGCTCTGACTGCGGTGGACAAGGAGAATTAAGATATTCACAGGGTTTCCTAGCTATAAAAAGAATCTGTCCTGCCTGCAATGGCACAGGAAAAAGAATTACCAAACGTTGCTCACATTGTAGAGGCGAGAAGCTTATTCGCACAGATCACAATGTTAAAGTCAAGATTCCGGCGGGTATTACCGATGAGTCAAGGTTAAGAATAAGAGGCGAAGGGGAAATTGGTTTTTACGGCGGTCCTGAAGGCGATCTATATATAGAAATATATGTAGAAGAACATCCACTGTTCAAACGCGATGGAGAAGACCTATACTGCGAAGTTCCTATAAGTTTTGTACAAGCGGCCCTAGGAGACGAGATTGATATCCCTACACCCAAAGGAAAAAGCAGCATAAAAATTCCCCCAGGAACTCAAACAGACCAGACATTTAGATTAAAAGGAAAGGGTATGCCAAAACTCCAGGGAAGAGGAATAGGCGACCTCTATATAAAAACACACATAGAAATACCTGTTAAGTTAAATAAGAAGCAAAAACTTTTATTAGAAGAATTCTCTCAAGCTTGTGAGGAAGAAAACGTTCCGATTGCAAAAAGATTCATTTATAAACTAAATCAAATGTTTAACAAAAAATCCGAGAACTAATCGGATTAAACCTAAAGAATACCTTACCCGCCTGCTATAGCTGGAATAATAGATACTACATCATCTTCATTAAGAGCGGTTTCCTTTCCATCAAGAAACCTTATATCTTCATTGTTAACGTATAGATTAATAAATCTTCTCACTTCACCTGACTCATCGCAAAGCCTTGCTTTAAACCCCGGATATTGATTCTCCAGTTCTTCTATCAATGCTGAAATATTTACGGCGCTTATATTGACCTCGTCCTTTTCAGCGGTCAATTTTCTAAGCGGTGTTGGTATGCGTACTGAGGGCATCTTGTGAACCTCCTTGGTCTTCATTCTTAATTTTATCATACAGCTCTTCAAATTCTTCAACATTAGCATCAATGATATGTGGCTCTGAGACATTACTGACTATTGCTTCCTGGGTTTTAAGGCCATTGCCGGTTATTGAAACCACTATGGACTCGTCTTTAGGCAGAAATCCCTGCTCAATAAGTTTTTTAGTAACCGCTATTGTTACTCCGCCTGCCGTTTCAGTAAAAATCCCTTCAGTTGAGGCGAGCAGTTTTATTCCATCTACTATTTCCTGATCCGTAACATCTTCACCCCATCCTCCGCTCTCATTCATAACCTGCATTGCATAAAATCCATCAGCTGGAGTACCTATAGCAAGCGACTTAGCTATAGTATCGGGCTTTACAGGTTTAAATATCTCCCACTTGTTTTTTAAAGCTGTCGTTATAGGAGAACAGCCTCTTGCCTGAGCGCCGTAAATCTTTGTTCCGTTTTCTTTAACTAACCCCATCATCTCAAACTCTTTAATAGCCTTCCACACTTTCGTAAGCAGTGATCCGCTAGCCATAGGTATTACCATATTTTTTGGCGCTCTCCACCCTAACTGTTCCATTACTTCAAACGCAAGCGACTTTGAGCCTTCCGCATAATAAGGACGCATATTGATGTTTACAAACGCCCAGTTGAATTTACCTGCCAATTCACTACATAGCCTGTTAACATCATCATAAGCCCCTTTAATTCCAATAAGATTTGCACCATAAACAGTAGTACCGACAATCTTTGCCTGCTCTAGATCATAGGGAATAAATATATAGTTCTTAAGATTTGCAGCCGTTGTAAGTGCGGCAACTGCATTGGCTAAATTCCCTGTTGATGCGCACGCTACCGTGTCGAACCCAAATTCTATTGCCTTAGAAAGAGCGACAGAAACAACTCTGTCTTTAAAAGAAAGTGTAGGATAGCACACTGCATCGTTCTTTACATAAATCTCACTCACGCCCAAAGCTTTGCCTAATTTGTGTGCTCTTATTAAAGGTGTATAACCAACCTCAAGCCCCACACTTGGATCTTTATCTATAGGCAATAATTCCTTATAACGCCATATATTATGATCCCTTCTCTCTATTACATCCCGGGATATAGCCTCTTTTATCTCATCGTATTTGTAAACTGCTTCCAGTGGTCCGAAGCACATTTCACAAACGTGAAGTGGCTCTTTTGGATATTCTTTACCGCACTCTTTACACTTTAGTCCTTTTACAAAACTCATAAAACTCCTCGTTAAAAGATTAAATAAATTCTAGAAAATACCCTTTATCTATTGGCTTGTCAAAGACTTTAACCCTTAATTTCTAGGGATTACCATTCATCCCTTTTTTCTATTTCTTTATATCTGCCTTTTTCATCTTTTTTCTCAAAATCTACTATTTCAAATTGTTGCGCCTCAAGTTCATTTCCGTTCTTTCTATATATTCCGCCAACAATAAGATAGTCATTCTCAACGATTTCCCACTGTCCGGGCAGCAATATAATTATGTAATTCCCCTTTAGATCGGTCAATTTGAATGTTGTTGTAACATCTTCACTAGTGTCTGAACCATCTACTGGTTCTTCGGCAAAATCTCGGGCAAACCCCTCAATCGCCAGAGTAGCTCCGTCATAGGCAAGAGGAGATAATAAAATCTTTGAAATAGGAGCCCTATAACCCTGAATACCAAGTCCAGGTATATAATCAGGATCTTTATTACATCCTGCTATTAGAAGAAGTAACAAAAGAGGAATTATAATATAAGCTCTTTCAATTTTGGTATTAATCTCTTTCATACAGTACATTTTCCTTGTTTATTTAGCATTGACTATATATTTTACCTGCAAACGGTGAATAATCTTAATATTTTATGGCATACTAACTATCTTATTTAACAAGGGTCCATAAAAGTAATTAGACGATAGAGACAAAAAGGAGATAGCAAATGGACATATACAACGAATCCGGATATGCAATTGCAAGATTGCGAATTGAAGAAAGTGACAATAACTATAATTATATTGTTTGGTGCACCGAAACGAAAGAATGTGCTGTTATCGATCCTATTGATCCTATTACAATTCTCAATTTTATAAGAGACAATGGGCTTATGGTTAAATATGTTATCAACACACACTGCCATCCTGACCACATCAGCGGGAATGACCCAATATTAAAAGTAAGCCTTTCTCTAAGATCTAAAGCGCTTGTGCATCCATTGGGAGAGGAATTAATAGGCACAAGATACGGCACAGTAAATGATGGAGACGTTATCTCCGTGGGGAAGCAGGAAATTAAAGTTATACATACTCCCGGCCACTGTCCGGAGCATATATCTTTAATTTTGGGGAACAATGTATTCGTAGGAGACACGCTCTTATTATCGGGGTGCGGTAATACCAGGCATAGAGGTGTAGTCGAAGATCTATATCAAAGTGTTTCAAAACTAAGAGAGCTTCCGGATCATTACAGGATGTTCGTCGGGCATGATTATGCAGAAGCCAACTTAAAATTTGCACTGGATATAGAACCCGAGAATGAAGATGCCAAAAAGAAGCTTGATGAAATAGAAAAAGCTGTATCTCAAAACAAAGAAGCTCCTCCCACTACTATTGGTGAGGAGAAAAAATACAACCCCTTTATGCGCTATGATGCAAAAGAGGTGGTCGGTGAGCTTAAAAAGCGAAATCCGGAACTCGAAACTGCCGATTCCGGTTCAGTTTTTAAAGAGCTTCGCGAGCTCAGAAATGAGTGGACTTATTAATCCCGAATTGTTTTAATATTAATAATAACAAATCATAGTCTGGTAAAATACAATATGACAAAACCTGTCTCACGGTCTTATGATCTGATTAGTAAACTTCTCAAAGAACGTATTGTTTTTCTAGACGGCGCAATGGGAACGATGATCCAGGACTATAAGCTTGAAGAAGAGGACTTCCGTGGAGAGCAGTTTAAGGATCACCATATAGATCTCAAGGGAAATAACGACTTACTATGCCTGACAAGACCTGAGATAATAACAGAAATTCACCGCAACTATTTAGAAGCTGGGGCTGATATTATTGAAACTAACACGTTCAACGCCAATAAACTGTCCCAATCAGACTACGAACTACAGCATATAATTCCTGAACTCAACAAAGCGGCAGCGCAAGTTGCGAGAATTGCAGTTGATGAGTTTATGTCCGAAAATCCGGACAGAAAATGTTTTGTAGCTGGGGCGCTCGGACCAACAAATAAGACCGCCTCTCTTTCTCCCGACGTAAATGATCCCGCTTACAGAGGCGTCACATTTGATGAGCTTGTAGAGACATACTACGAGCAGGTAAAGTGGCTCGTAGAAGGCGGAGTAGATATAATTTTAGCGGAAACCACTTTTGACACCTTAAACCTTAAAGCTGCGATATACGGTATTAAAAACTTCCTTGACGAACATCCCGCTCAACTACCACTCATGCTTTCGGTAACTATAACGGATGCTTCGGGACGCACGCTCTCGGGACAGACTATAGAAGCGTTCTGGAACTCCGTAAGGCACGCAAAACCTTTGAGTGTAGGAATTAACTGCGCACTAGGGGCACAGGAAATGCGCCCCTACATAGAAGAACTATCTAAAATAGCCGACTGTTACATCAGCTGTTATCCAAACGCCGGATTGCCCAATCCACTTAGCGAAACCGGATATGACGAGACTCCCGAAGACACTTCAGGGTTTCTAGAGGAATTTGCCCAAAGCGGTTTTTTAAATATTGTAGGTGGATGCTGCGGAACCACACCCGATCATATTGGGGCATTAGTAAAAAAAATTAAGGGTTTAACACCAAGAACTATTCCAACATTAACTCAAGCAACCAGGCTAAGCGGCCTTGAAGCTCTAAACTTCGCTGAGGACTCACCTTTTCTTATGGTTGGCGAGCGCACAAACGTAACCGGCTCACCCCGGTTTTCGAAACTTATTAAAGAGGACGATTTTGACACTGCGCTCAGTGTTGCTAAACAGCAGGTAGAAAACGGGGCTAACATCATTGATATAAACTTCGATGAAGCGCTTTTGGATGGTGAGGCGTGCATGAGGAGGTTTTTGAACTTAGTTGGATCAGAACCGGATATTTCACGTGTTCCGATTATGATAGACAGCTCCAAGTTCACAGTAATAGAAGAGGGGCTCAAATGTATACAAGGCAAAGGAATCGTAAACTCTATAAGCTTAAAAGAGGGGGAGCAAAAATTTTTAGAGCAAGCTGAGAAGGTAAAGCGCTACGGCGCTTCAGCTGTGGTAATGGCGTTTGACGAAAAAGGACAGGCTGCCACTAAAGAGGATAAAGTACGCATATGTGAGCGCGCCTATAAGCTCCTTACAGAGAAAGTCGGTATGGACCCAAATGACATTATCTTTGACCCTAACGTACTTACTGTAGCCACGGGTATTGAAGAACACAATAACTACGCCGTGGATTTTATTGAAGCACTAAGGGAGATTAAAAAAGTATGTCCTGGAGCTAAGACCAGTGGAGGGATAAGTAATGTTTCCTTTTCATTCCGGGGAAATAATGTCGTCAGAGAAGCTATGCACAGCGCCTTTTTGTACCACGCTATTAAAGCGGGACTCGATATGGCTATTGTGAATGCCGGGATGCTTGAAGTATATGAGAATATAGACAAAGAACTCCTTAGGAAAGTAGAAGACGTACTGCTCAACCGTAATCCTGAGGCAACCGAAGCTCTTGTCAACTATGCGGAGCAGGTTAGGGGAACAGAAAAAACAAAAGAAAAAGATAAAGAAAAATGGCGGGAGGGCACAGTTGATGAACGGCTATCTCACGCACTTGTAAAGGGTATAGTGGATTATATTGACGAGGATACAGAAGAAGCGCGCCAGAAACACGATAAATCCCTTGATGTAATAGAAGGGCCTTTAATGAGCGGCATGAAGGTAGTAGGAAAGCTCTTTGGCGAGGGGAAGATGTTTTTGCCTCAGGTAGTTAAGAGTGCGCGTGTAATGAAAAAAGCCGTTGCATATCTCGAGCCTTATATGGAAGCTGAAAAGGCTAGGTCCGGGGGAGGGCAGGTTAAGGGCAAGTTTGTAATAGCTACTGTTAAGGGGGATGTTCACGATATCGGAAAAAATATTGTAGGCGTAGTGCTTGGCTGCAACAACTACGAGGTTATAGATCTGGGTGTCATGGTAGCATGCGACAATATTTTAAAAACTGCAAAGGATTTAGATGCCAATATAATCGGCCTTAGCGGACTGATAACACCGTCACTTGACGAAATGATCTATAATGCCTCTGAGATGGAGAGACAAGGGTTTAAGACCCCGCTATTGATCGGAGGAGCTACGACGAGTAAAGCGCACACAGCAATAAAGATAGCCCCTGCATACAGCGGCGTTGTGAGTCACGTGCAAGACGCTTCGCTGGTGGTAAATGTTTGTAACGACCTATTAAACCCTGAAAAATATGAGAAGATTGCAAATGAGCTAGAGGCCAAACACGAGGAGCTACGGAAACTCCACTCTGCCACTCAGCAGAAAACGAATTACTTGCCGATTAAAGAAGCCCGCTCAAAGGGACTCGGGAGTGATTGGGGGAAAATTCGAATCGACGTTCCGGAGAAACTAGGAACTGAAATAATTGAAATACCTGTAGAAGAAATCATCCCCTTTATCGACTGGTCACCACTATTTTGGGTATGGGAACTAAAAGGTGTGTACCCTAAAATATTCGAGCACAAGAAGTGGGGCAAGCAGGCAAAGATTCTTTTTGAAGATGCTCAGGATTTACTCAATCAAATCGTAAAGGAAAAGCGCTTTAGACCAAGAGCTGTTTTATCTTTTTGGCCGGCTAATAGCTCAGGCGACGACATAGAAATATATTCAGACAATTCTCGTAAAAAAGCAATTTCAAAATTCTATACACTCCGTCAGCAAAAGGACAAAGGAAAGAATGAAACTTATCTCGGGCTTTCCGACTTTGTAGCGCCAAAAGAATCGGGCAGAGAAGATTATATAGGTGGGTTTGTTGTAACTGCAGGAGAAGAGGTAGAAGAGTTTTCAGAGACATTCAAAGAAAATAATGATGATTACTCAGCCATAATGGTTAAAGCCCTTGGAGACCGTATCGCCGAAGCCCTGGCCGAGATGATGCACAAAAAGGCCCGCGAGAACTGGGGATACGGTAAAGAAGAAAAATTATCCCCGGCTGATCTGATTAAAGAAAAATACAGAGGCATAAGACCCGCCCCGGGTTATCCGGCATGCCCCGATCATACCGAAAAGGCAGAACTCTGGCGGTTGCTTGATGCGGAGAAGAATATAGGGACAGAACTCACTGAAAATTATGCAATTTATCCCCCAAGCTCTGTAGCGGGACTTTATTTCCCTCACCCGGACTCAAAATACTTCCATGTAGGACAAATTAATAGAGACCAAGTAGAGGATTACGCCAAGCGTAAGGGGATATCAGTTGAAGAAGCTGAGAAGTGGCTGAGACCTAATTTGGGATACGACTCATCTAGTAACAAGCAAGCGGTTGGCTAATATACAATAATTTCCACATACTAAGAAGGTTTACAAATTTCCATAGATACTTCACTCCAAGCCTGGTTGGCCTATCCTCAGACAAAATAAAATTATGTATTCAAATATCATAAATATGGAAAATTAATAAGAGCCTTTATTCAAAATATCTCTTATCTCCCTCACAAACCTAGATCTCGGCATAACAAAATCATATCCGGCTTTGATCGCCTCTTTCTTTAGCTCTCGCTCAACATGAGGGAGGTAACCAAGGGTAGGGACATTTTTTAGGTCCGCAGAAGATTTAAGCTCTCTAATGAACTCAAGCGGGATTAACTTCTTGAAGTTCAGATCGACAATAATAAGGGAAGGGGGAGAACTCGTTAAAGCTTCAATTATGCCATTAGTATTTTTGAGAATCTCTACATTAACGCCGGTCGATTTTGCAGCTTCCTTTATCTTTGATGAGAAGAACATATCATCAAGTACTGCAACAACCCTTGAACGCTTGACGTCAGCCATATATTCTACTCCTTTTGAAAAAGTAAGTATATATCAAAGCATTCCTATCCACAAAGAGAATTCGATAATGAAAAACGGTAATATCAAAACAATATTTTTCGATGCCGCAGACACGCTGTTTTATATTGAACGGGGTTTAGGGAATACTTATGCTTCGGTAGCTAAGAAATACGGTGGAGACCCACACCCGGATCATCTAAGAAAAGCTTTCTCAAAAGCTTTTAAATCCGCTCCGCCCCTGGCCTTCGGTGGTGTATCTGATGATGAAAGGAAAGTTCTCGAGAAAAATTACTGGAGAGATATCGTAGAGAATGTGTACGAAGACATAGGAATGTTTAAGGAATTTGACGCACATTTTGATGAACTCTTTGAAGTCTTTAGAAGCGACGCCTGGGCAATTTTCCCTGAAACTAAAGATGTACTAAAAACCCTTAAAAAAAATAACTACAATCTCGGCATCATATCTAATTTCGACTCCAGAGTATACGATGTAATGAAAAATTTAGAGATACACGAGTACTTTGAGACTTTCGTGATCTCAAGTGAAGCCGGCTATGCAAAACCTGACCCCAATATATTTCACCTGGCGCTTAAGGAGATGAATGCAGATCCAAATGAGTGCCTACACATAGGAGACCACATTCATAACGACTTCCACGGTGCAAGGGCGCTCGGGATTAAAGCTTTATTGTTGGACAGAGAAGACGAGTATGAATCAATCGGAGATCAGCACAGGATTAGCGCCCTGAAGGAAATCCATAAATTTTTAGATAATTCTTAACACCCTGAGAAAATATTGAAGTGGACTAGTATTAGTCTATTTCCGCGACAGGACTTTTGCTGCGTCCTTTGCGAAGTATGTTAGAATCAAATCAGCGCCCGCGCGTTTTATACTCGTAAGCACTTCCATCATAACAAGCTCTTCGTCAATCCATCCAAGCTTGCCTGCAGCCTTAACCATTGAGTACTCTCCGCTTACGTTGTATGCAGCTATTGGATGATCAAATCCTTCCCTAGCGGCTCTTATTACATCCAAATACGCCAAAGCGGGCTTTACCATCACAATATCGGCCCCTTCTTCAATATCAAGCTCTATTTCCCTGAGAGCCTCTCTCACGTTTGGAGGGTCCATCTGATAACTACGCCTATCGCCAAACTGAGGTGGCGACTCCGCAGCTTCTCTGAAAGGCCCGTAAAAAGCTGAGGCATATTTTGCTGCATATGACATAATAGCAATACTACTAAAACCGTTAGCATCCAGTTCGTCTCTTATAACGCCTACGCGACCGTCCATCATATCAGAAGGCGCTACCATATCGGCCCCGGCCTGTGCATGAGATAGCGACATCCTGGCTAAATATTGGAGAGTCTCATCGTTATCCACATCACCATCTCTTATAATCCCACAGTGACCATGGCTGGTGTATTCACACATACAGACGTCGGTTATTACTATAATATCTTCTACTTTCTTTTTTATTTCCCTGATCGCTTTCTGGATTATCCCGTTCTCATCATATCCCTCTGTACCCATCTCGTCTTT
>SMWY01000089.1 GCA_004356555.1 Candidatus Dadabacteria bacterium | reverse complement strand
TTCATCTGAAGCTAAGAAAAGCGCCGCTGCTGCAATCTCATCCGGGTGGCCAAACCTGCCAATGGGGTACTTTGATAATCTAGCTTGTTTTTTCGCTTCAGTATCATCGGTTTTAAGGAGCTCCTGTATTAGAGGAGTGAGCGTAGTACCGGGGTTTATACAGTTCACCCTAATTTTATGAGCAGCAAGATCCAACGCCATATTGCGAGTAAGGGCTATTACCGCTCCTTTTGCAGCGCAGTAAGCGGCAAGCTTAGGCACGCCGACTACCCCGGCTACAGAGCCCACATTGACAATAGAGCCTCCTCCATTTTCAATCATAAGGGGTATTGCATGTTTGGAGCAAAAAAGAACGCTTTTTACATTAACCTCAAAGACCCTATCCCAGTCCTCTTCTGCAACTTCTAAAACGGTACCTATATTTTGCATACCTGCATTGTTGAAAAGTATATCAAGTTTGCCGAATTTCTCTTTGGCAGCCTGAGTCATCTGCTTCACTTGGGATTCCACTGTGATATCAACCTGAAAGGAGATTGCCTCACCGCCTTTGGCTTCAATCTCTTCTACTGTCTTTTTTGCAGAGGATTCATTAATATCTGCCACAACGACTTTAGCTCCCTCTCTTGCGAAAATAAGAGCTGCAGCCCTTCCTATACCTGAGCCGCTTCCAGTGATAATTGCTACCTTATCTTTTAATCTCATTATTAACCTCCTTATTATTTGTTTTTAAAAACAGCACTTACATGAGCCGCCGCCGTGTTTTTCTTCTTCTATTGGATGAGGCCTTTCACTTACCTGGACTACATCTTTACTTTCGCAACGTGAGCACACCCATTTGTCAGGGAGTTTTAAGCCTTTGTAATAGAGAGTCTCATATTTATGATCACAGCTCTTACAATGTAATAAATAAACAGGCATTTCTTCCCCCTCCTTTTCTTAAAATTTCTGCCTATTGCCTATTGAATTGTCCATAATACGAAACCCAAGACTACACAACTATGTAAGATCGACAAGGGATTTCATGCCGGCTCTCAGTCTTGACAACTGTATATAGTGAGTCGGGTTTAAAAATAGCTCATTCATATTTGCCATTTCATCTATAGTTACCCCGTTTCTTATTAAATGATCGAGATACTGGAACGAGTCTTTAGCCCCGTAACCAACATGCTGAGCACCTAAAAGCATTCTAGTTTCCCCGTCGTAGATAGCCTTTTGCATTCCGTTAAGCCCCGGGTGGATATGACTTAGCAACATAGTCCTCTCCGCAAGGGGAATCGGGCAATGTCCGGGATAATCTTTTATGGGCATCATGATTACAAACACCTTTTCAAGCTTTTCCCTCGCCTCTTTCTCTGTCATCCCCACCCATGTGATTTCGTATGTAGTGTGTAGGAAATCGGGAAAAGAAGTTATATCAAGATCAGCTTCCATTCCTAGAATGTTTTTAGACGCTACCATCCCGGCCTTCCTCGCTTTCCACATCTCCATCGGTCCACCCGTTACATCACCAATTGCATATATACCGGGGACACTGGTTTTCATATGACTGTCAACAACAATTTCGTTGCTACCGCCAATTTCAACCCCCAAGGGTACGGCTATTTCAGAGTTTGGGATACACCCCGTACCGACAAATACCATATCTGCTTTGATGGTCTCTTTACTTCCGTCTTTCCTCACAACCGTAACGGACTCGACATGGCCATTACCATTAATACTTGAAAGTGTCGTATTATCCATCAGATTCATGTCCCTAAGCTTCATTCCGTCAATAATATATTCCTTTATTTCGTCATCCAGATTAAAAGCGGTAAGAAAAGGATTCATGTCGATCATGGTAGTATTGCAACCTACTGCATTGAAGAATGACGCCCAGGGCATGCCGGTTTTCGATGCCCCGACAACCACTACATCCTTGGGCTCATAATCTAATTCGAGGAAATCTGCGTATGAATAAACACCGCTGAGCTCCTTTCCCGGAACGTTGGGAATTGCAGCCCGAGATCCGGAGCCAATGACCAGATTTTTAGTTTTGAAAGTTTTCCCGTCGACAATTACAGTATTTTTATCAACTATCTCTGCTTCACGATTGAGTATAAATTCCAGATTCAGCTGATTCTTACTTTGATAATACATTACATCATATGCCTCATCCCTTCCTTTGAGATAATCCTCAATCATAGGCACTATCTCTACTTTTCCTGTGCCAGTCGGTAATTTTGGGTACCACTTCTTATCATCCAGTATTCTTGCCAAATCAAGCTCGACGGCAATGTCAAAAAGGTAGTGATGAATTACACATGCATTTTTTGGACACTTACCACCCAAGTGGCCATCCTTATCTATTGTTAACTGTTTACCACCCATCGCTCGAAAGTAAGTTGAGCCAAAGCGTCCTCCAGCACCTCCACCAACGAATATTACATCATATTCATTTGTCGAAGGGTCATAATTGTCCATAGGTTCAAAATAGTTATATAGCATTTTAAAACCCCCTTATTAGGGGGTGGGATTGTTTAGCATCACACCCCCTATTATTATTCTTAAGCTGCCTTTTGAGCAAGCTTGTCTCTTACAAGTTTAGTCCCGTCTACCAGAGCCTTTAACTTTTCAGTAGTTATATAGCGCTGTAGAAGTATTAACCCGCAGTCGGTAGTTACACCGAGACGCTCAGCAGGGATATATTCAAGTATCTTGTTGATCCGGGCGGCAACCTCTTCATCCGTTTCCGTAATCGTACTCTTCACATCAATCACTCCTGCTAGAAAATCCATGTCGTCCGGTAGCGGATGATCCTTAAAAACTGCAAGATCATCCATGTTCCTGTCTCGTCCGAACTCGATGTTGAGTATATCTATATTCGCCTCATAAGCTTTCGGAATTACAGCCCAGGCTCCTTTCGGGGAGTCTCCCTTACGCTTGTGAATAGGATAGACTTCCCCAGCCTTAGCTGTATCATCGGGGAAATAACCCGGGGTCCCGCCCCAGTTGCCAAAACACATGTGACAGACAATCTTGGCGTGCTTCACTCCCTGAACTGCCCTGTTGAAAGCCTCAATAGCCCAATCCTCGATTATGTAAGGCCAGGTGAATTCATCAATTTGAATGTAGTCTACACCCATGTCATCGAGCTCGAGAATATCTTCGTTGTAGGCAGCTGCAATATCCATGGCTAGCTTTCTTTGATCATTGTAATGTGTGTCATTTGTGCACTGAGCCAGAACTTGAACTCCTGTATACTGAATTTTAATGGGCTTATCCGTAGCTTTTTTAAGAGCCCGTGCGACAGGCACCATCATAGGGACTTTTCTGCTAATGGGACCAATACAAGTAGAAGCGCGAAGGCGGCTATAGATTGGGAGTCCGATTAGTGGGCCATACGGCTCATAATTCGCCATCCGCTCAAAGTAGTAGTAAAGAATTCTCCCATAGGCATTTACGCATTGTAGTCTCCCATCACAAATTATATCAATCCCCGCTTGTACCTGATCAGTGGCAAGGGCAAGCATGGCATCTTCAAAAGTCTCAGCTTCAATAGTGTCATTTATCAAGTCTCCATAAGGATAATTGGAGAAACTACCCAGGTTATCAAACCACCTGGGGTTTGGATAGTTACCCACTATCGTTGTGGGTATTAGTATATCTTTATCTCTTACTTTCATAGCTAAATACCTCCTTGTACTCTTATTGTTAAACCATCTCTACATTGTTAACCCATACCTATATTGGCATAGCCCAAAGGGCTTTGCGCTAAGACTATATCCCCAAATTTCTTTACAAGGACGAACATCTAGTAATCTCAAAAGAAATCAAGAGACTGTCTTACTAAACACGATGACTATCTAGAGCACACTCATAATTAACCACCTCCTTTCCCTAGCCGGCAGAGCCATAAAAACCCTGGTAGCTGCGATTTCCCAACAGAACCAGTGGATGAGATAAAACTGCTTCTATAATGATGGAACCACTGAGACGATTGAGGTCATATTGGCAGACTACGGTAGCTTGAGGATACTTGTCGGTTATAAGATTCAACTTGTCCTCGTATTCCATCATTTTTTCCACTCCGGGTAATTGCGTTAAGTACCAAGTCATCTCGCCCGAGCAAAAAATCTTGCTGTAGCCCATTCTTAGAGATTCCTGAAGCGCGTCTTCCCAGAAAGTAAAGACCCTATCCATATCAAAATGGCCGTCTTTTAAGTAAACCTCTGATGAATCAAATAATTTCAAACTTCCTTTTTCTAACGATTTCTTAACATTAATTCCTTGTTCTTCTAAAGAAAGATACAGTTTCCCTTCCTCTGTTGAGTCTCGAATGTAAAGCACTCTATGACCATTTTTGAGGTAATCGACTAAAATCGGGATCACCGTATCCAATTGATCTTTTTCGCTTCGAAAAAAGAATGATATATGGTTCGGCTCCTCTTTCTCTCCGAATTTTTCAATGCCAATTAATATGTCGCTTTCTAGAAACCGCCTCTCAGCCCTTCCCCCTATCCTGTAGCATTTAAGCTTCCCCTGATTAGACCATCTCCTAATGGACGCTTCGCTTACCTTTAGGAATTTTGCCGCTTCCGCTGTAGTTAAAAATTTAGGTGTATCTGCCATGTAATAACCTCCAGAATATTTTGAATTATTATCTAGTAAGCATACCGCCATCCACGACAAGGAGATGACCGCTTACGTAATTTGAATCGCTCGAGGCGAGGAAAACCGCCGCGCCCGTAATGTCATCAGGAACTCCGATCCTTTCCATCGGAATCCAGTTTAGAACTTCCTTTCTAAGCTCGGGATTATCAAGCCGCCACTTTGTCATAGGGGTTTCAATCATTCCCGGACATAGGGCGTTTACATTAATATTATATTTTGAGTAATCAAGGGCCATTGCTTTGGTAAGAAGCGACACTGCTCCCTTGGTAGCTGTATAGGCTGCTCTTCCTGGAAAAGCCACAATACCTGCTACAGAGGAGAGATTAATAATTTTTCCTGCTCCCTGTTTTATCATCTCTGGAATCACCCTTTTGGAGCAAAGATAGACACTTTTCAAATTCACCGATACTACTCTATCCCACTCCTCTTCGGGTGTGGTGTGCAAGAGCATTGCCTCTTGAGAACCCGGTATACCGACATTGTTTACCAAAATATCGATTTGACCGAACTGCTCTAATGTTCTAGTTGCCATAGTGTCTACGTCACTCCCCTTCGTGACATCTGTTTTTATAACAAACGAGTTATTTTTTGTTTTACTAATCTCTTTCATGGTTTCTTCTGCAGCATCGAGATTCATATCAACTACTACGACTTTTGCGCCTTCCTTACTTAAACCAACCGCAATAGCTCTTCCTATGCCTGAACCTGCCCCAGTCACAATCGCCACTTTATCCTCTAGCTTCATAGTCTCTCAACTTTTCTCAAAAGCATTTTTGTATTATCCTGTAAATTCTATATAAACATCCTTCCATCGGCGACTATAGCCTCATTCTCATTAACAAAAACAGGGTTTAAATCCATCTCATTTATCTCCGGGAAATCAACTAATAATAAGGAGACTCTCGCTATCGAGTCTCTTAACTTTTCAAGGTTAACTCCCCTTTCACCCCGGTAACCCTTTAAAAGCGAATAATTCCTTATCTCCTCTATCATCTGTTCGGCTTCAGATTCCGTAACCGGTGCAAGTCTATAGGACACATCCCTCACAGCCTCTACAAATATGCCTCCCATTCCAAATACCATTAACGGCCCGAAATCCTGGTCTTTTACAGATCCAATCATAACCTCTTTTCCTTTAGCCATTTCCTGCACACTGATCCCATTAATCTTGGCATCAGGTGTATTGCTTTGAACATTCTTTAGGATTCTCGTATAAGCCTCTTTAAGCTCGGAGTCGTCTTTTATTCCTATCTCAACCCCTCCGAAGTCAGATTTGTGTATTACCTCTGGTGATACAATTTTTAGCACTACCGGGTAGCCTATTTCGTTTGCCGTGCTAATTGCCTCATCGATTGAGGAACAAACTCTTTCCTTAGTCACCCTTATTCCGTAAAGAGAAAGTATTTGCTTTACTTCCGGTTCCAACACATAGTTTCTGCCTTCTTTGCTAACCTTATTTAGAATTGAGGCTGCTTTTTCTTTTCCTAGTTCGTTTTGAGGCAATGCATAAATTGCCTCCGAATTGTCAATTTTTTGTAAATAGTCCGCATAGCCGGCGACATATCCGGCAATCCTTGCAGTTCTCTCTGGCCATTCAAAACAAGGAATTCCCGCCGATTGTAGTATTTCCATATTATTCAGATATTCTCGAGTGCTTACCCAGCAGACATATACAGGTTTTTTAACTTTCATTTCCCTCTGGTAATGGATTACAGTATCCCTTACGGACTCCACTACCTCTTTCATCATTGCGGATCTTTGAAGAAGTATGGGCATAATAATATCTATCTCGGGGCATTCAAAAAGCGAAGCGATACTCTTACTATAGAGTTCGGTAAACTGGCTCCATAAGGTGGTTACATCTATTGGGTTCTTGGGGCTTG
>SMWY01000088.1 GCA_004356555.1 Candidatus Dadabacteria bacterium | reverse complement strand
TGAATGAAGGGAACCGGAAAACGCATCAAGTCAATTTCGTCTCCCGTCAAAATATTTTCATGACACGCTCCGCTATCTACTACGCTTGGCGGTATTCCTTCTTTTAAAATAGCGTCAGAGATCGTGTTTACTATCTCCTTTGCCCCTGTATCAGGAGAAAATCCAAGTGAAATTGCAATACGCGCTAGCCTGAGCCCATTTTGCGCGCTCAATCCTGCTGAACCTCCTAAAACTCTAAATCCTTCTTCTATATCTTTAATGTTGTTAAACAGAGGGGCCGGGGCTCTAAGGTCATAAGCCCGTCTTATTATAGCGCCGATTTCAAGGTTCCAGTCCACTTCAACGTCAATTTCCTGAAGCTCGCCCATGCTATCAAGAACGCTTATATACTTACGCAAATCTTTTAATTGTTTCACGGGATTTTCCTCCGATAATTAAACGTGTGTCAAAGACTTTTATATTCTAACCTGCCCTCAAAGACCAATATAGAATATGCTTCAATCCCAATCAACCATTAAGGGCTAACATCACTATACAATATATGAGTGAAGATAGTTTGCAGTCTATTAAATCACCTTTCAAGAAGTATTCTTGAAGGGTGAGGTACTTTCTTAAGTATTACACCGTACTTATCTACAATATTGACTTTTATATGCTCCATCGCTTCTTCAATTGAATCGGTAACGAAAAAGAGATCAATGTCTTCAGGGCTTATTGTCCCCTCTTTAACCATCAGATCTAAAAACTCCATGAGCGGGGTAAAATACTCTTTCCCAATCAGAATTACGGGGAAGTTAAATATCTTTTTTGTCTGGATGAGCGTGATTACTTCAAATAGCTCATCCATCGTGCCCGTGCCCCCGGGCATAACGACAAAAGCGTAAGAATATTTAAGGAGCATCACCTTTCTTACAAAGAAATAATTAAAGTTGATCATTACATCCAGATAAGGGTTTGGCTCCTGCTCAAACGGGAGAACAATATTGCAACCGATCGAAGTTCCTCCGGCTTCATGGGCACCGCGGTTTGCAGCTTCCATTATTCCCGGACCGCCGCCGGTCATTACACCAAATCCCATATTTACAAGCTCACTGCCCACCTGTCTGGCATTTTGGTAATAGGGGCTATCTTCCTCAGTCCTGGCAGAGCCAAACACGGTTACCAGGGGACCTACAAAATGTAAAGAACGGAACCCGTAGAGGAACCCCCACATAACACGGAGCAGAAATCCGAACTCACGTAGCCTCGAATGAGGTCCTTCTAAAAACACTCTCTCTTCCATCTCTTCTTCTGTACGCGGTTTTTTTCTTAAAAAGTTAGTAATCCATTCCAGCACGGCAGTCCCCTTTGGATATCTCAGATTTATTGAGCAACAATTATATCCTATTTATAGAAATTTTAGATTTATACATTGTATTTGTTCTGATAAATATCACCGTATAGTTGACTATTTATTAATAATATGCTTTTATCATTAAAACACTATTTTACAGGAGGCATTAAAGATGCGCGTAAAAACAATTTCATTTGTTGTATTTTTTGTATTTCTTTTCCTGGTTTCAGCAAATTATGGGCTTGCAGAAAATTGTGAAAGCATACTCGATGATGGAGACCTTAAACTACTAAAAGGTTGCAGTTTTGATAAAAAGAATAAGATAATAACTGGTGTAGTTGAAAATACTGGTGATAATACCTATGACGATGTCTTTATAACCTTTGAGCTGTATGACAATGACAATAACATGTTTGACACATTTCCAGGCCATACTGGTTTTTTAAGGCCTAAGGGAACCTGGCACTTTAAATTAGGCGGTGTTAATGATATGGCAAACAGAGTCGTAGCGGTACAATTGAGTGGAATTGTATTAAAAAAACAGGAAATTCAAATAAAAGAAGAATAGATATTATTTTTTTGGAAATTGCTAACCTGGGATATTCAGAAATTTATTACAAACTAGAATCTTTCCACTAATGATATCCTAGTTGTTTTTAGCTAAACGCCCAGCTTCTGAGCCAAGTCCAAAATGTCTTGGGCGATTATATCAAAGGGCATATCCTCTATTTCGTCCGTTTTTCCCTCTGGGCCAAACTCAAGCGGGCGTGAGATGTAAGCCGTTTTAAGCCCAAGAGCGCTTGCCGCTTCAAGGTCGTCCCTGTGAGCAGCGCACATCATAATCTGCTCGGGATCTAAATCAAGAAGTGACGCCGCGGTTAGATATACCTCTTTATCAGGCTTATAGTGCTTTGCCAATTCCGAAGAAAGTATACAGTCCCAGGGAAGCCCAGAGTACTTTGCCATATTTACGAGCAAAGAGATGTTGCCGTTTGATAGTGTAGCGACTATATATTTCTCTTTTAATCTCAAAAGCCCCTCTACAGAATCCGGCCAGGGCGTGAGTCTATGCCACGCTTTGTTTAGGTGAACTTTCTCATCCTCTATTAGTTCCGTAATATTAAACTCCTCAAGGAGCCGCTCAAGCACCATACGGTGAAGCTCGTCTATACTCTTCCAGGGAATCTCACCTCTGCGTACCTGGTCCATTGCGGGTGCGTACCCTCCCCTCCATTTATCTGCAAAAGAAGCCCAGTCAGCGATTATCCCTTCACGCCTTCCAAGCTCGGCACATTCTCTAATTACAGAGGAGCGCCAGTCGACAACTGTACCGAACACATCAAAAGTTAGTGCTTTTACCGTAGAAAGGTTATTAGTCATTAGAGTATAAAAAAATCAGGTCGCTGAGCGGGCTTTCTCCTCAGCTTTAGCGGCGAATTTCTCCCCATTCACAATAAACCTGCCGTGAGTACCTCTGGATATTTCATCCACCCCGTCGTGAGCAACTATCGAAAATATGAGCTTCCTGCCGTCTACTTCTATTAGCTCTCCATGCACAGTCACAGTAAGCCCCGGAGGAGTTGCGGCTGTATGGTTGAGATTCACATCAATCCCGACTGATTGCTCTCTCGGAAAGTCTATGTGCTCGTTTATAAACCTTATGCATGCCCATTCAAAAAGCGCAATCATAAACCCGGTTGCGAAAACCTTTGGCATTATACTCATTTCTGGAGACTCGGGATAAATATATGGCACAGTTTTAGACTCCGAAACTGTGTAATCGAATTCAAAAGTTAGACCTGGCTTCAGTGTTTCGTACATTTCTATCCTCCTTGAGTATAGAATACATAATCTAATATAGCTTTAGTAATATAAATATAAAATCTACAATGTCCCGTTGACATGAACTACTCAATGTGAGAATATTTCAAATGAGGGCAGAATGCTAAAAACTCCTGAAGAATTTGAAGCAAGTCTACGAGAGCTGCACCCCACTGTTTATATAAAGGGGAATAAGGTGGAGAGCGTGGTTGACGAGCCTCTGCTCAGGCCCGGCGTAAACGCTATATCCGTTACCTATGAGTATGCTCTTTTGCCCGAATACAAAGAAACAATGACCGCTATCTCTCATGTTACGGGGAGAAGAGTAAACCGCCTACTTCATATAAACACCAGCCAGGACGACCTGCTTAAGAAGCTTGAGATGACAAGGCTCCTCTGCAGAGAGACAGGCTGCGCGCAGCGCTATCTTTGCCACGACGCACTTAACGCACTCTATGAAAACACTAACAATACTGATCTGAAATACGGCACTGATTACCACGTGAAGTTTTTAAATTACCTCGAGCGCGTCCAAGACGAGGACCTCACAATGTGCGTCGCTATGACTGACGCCAAGGGCGATAGAACCAAGCGCCCCCACGAGCAGCACGACCCTGATTTGTATTTGCGGATAGTTGATAAGAACGAAGACGGAATTATAGTAAGAGGGATTAAAGCTATCGTAACCGGGGCTCCGTATACACATGAAATAATAGTTTTGCCGACGAGAAACATGACCTTTCAGGATAAGGACTACGCAGTATCGTTTGCTATTCCTATTGATGCTCCCGGAATCGAGCTTGTGTCCCGCCAGGCAGGAAGACCCGGCGAATCAGGCGCTCCGCTCACTTCAAGATACGGCCAGGCAACAGCGCAGATACTTTTTGACGATGTATTTATCCCATGGGACAGTGTGTTCCTGGCGGGAGAGTGGGATTTTGCGGGCTCGCTCACTGAGTCGTTCGCGACTCATCACAGAGTAAGCTGTATCGGTGCACGCGCCGGATTGGGAGATATGCTTATCGGAGCAACAGCGGCACTGGCTGAGGCAAACGGTCTTGACCCGCAAAAGATAGGCCACGTAAGAAACAAGATTGCGGACTTAATAAAATATGTAGAGTCCTTCTATGCGTGCGGCGTAACCGCTGCCGTGTTCGGAAGCGAAACCCGCGCGGGCAATTTCATACCCGACCCCATTTATTCAAACATCGGAAAGTTACTGCAGGGCACACACATCTATGATATGTTCAGAATAGTGCACGACACCTCGGGCGGCATACTAGTATCGTCCCCCTACCCCGAGGATATGGAAACCCCCGATATTGGGGAGAGGTTAAACCGCTATTTACAGGGGCGTGAGGACATCCCCACCGATTATAGGATTTCAGTAGCAAGGTTATTAGAAGATATCACCGCGTCGTATCAGGGCGGCTGGTATTCGGTGATTAGCATCTCAGGCGGCGGCTCCCCTGAAGCTACGAGACTGGAAATAATGCGCAAATATGACATCGAAGAGCGTAAATCACTAATAGAAAAGATAACCGGAGTATAAGGAACACCATGTCAGATACGAGAGATAGTCTGGAATCTAAGAAGGAAGAGCACTGCATTGAATGCCCGGCCGGGCTTGATGAGTGTGTAGAGTGCGGCGCATGCGATCATTGTGAACACGACGCTGCGCTTGATGAGAACGAGCTCCCCCCAAACTGGCTCAGATTTATCGAAAAGAGTGAAGAAAGAAGTTCATAAATCCACGGAAATAAATTTAGAAAGTAATCCCGTCAACATTACTAATTAATTTTAGTAAAGATACCACTTTAGCAATTGGCAGCTAAAAAAAACGCGGTACCCTCACCGCTAAATAGTACGTACTTAAGTCTGAGATTGGATGAAAAAATAGAAAAAAAAGTAAAAATAACTATAAACGACCCGTTTTCTTATACTTTCTAATGAATAGTTAATACTGATAAGGCACAAAATAGGGTGCAATGGATTAGTACAAGAACTTATATATAGAGGTCGAATTAGTTTTTATTTTTTAAATCTTTCAGAATTTCTCTTTCCAGAGCCGATCTCGATTCAAAATCCTGAAGGGGTACTACTTCCCACTCCATTGCACCCCACATGGAGAGTGAACGCAGTGTACGGTCCACATCGTCATGTGATTCAGCCTCAACTATGAATACAAATGAGCGCTCTCCTATTGGGACTCCCCCTACAATAGCCCCTTCACCCTCAAGCTCTTCGAGTTCATTAAATGCGGGAAGTACAACGTTTTCTAAAATCTCTATAGCTTCATCTGTAGAAAAAAACCCCGGACCTTCGGTCCCCGTTACTAGGTATTTCATAATACTCCCTCCCATAATTTTTAATTTGAGAATTTATATGAGCGGTAATACTATCATATAAAACCTAAATCGGATCTATTCTTCTCTTTCTAATAAGTAGTATACAATTGTAGATGCCATAATGTTTATTTTATTTGAAATATATTGCCAAAGTTGACAAAAAAAGGATAAAAATAGAATAGAGTCAAAAATGTACAAAAAAATGCTGCTTAAGCCCATACGAGCTTAAGCAGCACAATTATGCCGCAAACTGGGGTTGCCCATCCCATTGTCTTTTTCAATTGCGGCCAAGGAATTTGATTTAGA
>SMWY01000002.1 GCA_004356555.1 Candidatus Dadabacteria bacterium | reverse complement strand
CGTTGTAGGAACATTATGATCCATAGTTGCAAAAGTTAAATCAGGTCTTCTAACTCTTCGGTCCGTAAGTCGAAGCCCTTCAAAAGCCTGAGGTGAAGTAACTTCATGGACGAGGTGTAAATCTATATATAAAAGAGTGGGTTGCCCCTCTTCTTCAAATACTACATGTGGTTCCCAAATTTTATCAAAAAGTGTTCTAGCCGACATATCTTTATCCTTATAAATTGTGCTAAAGGTTTAATTATACACAATAAATCATCGTTTTTTAGATTTAGTAGTGATTTCCAAACCGCTCTATGAAAATATATACGAATTCAAAATTATCAAGATCTTATACCTTAAATGCCTTTCTGCCAGGATAAATGGCTTCTTCTCCGAGCTCCTCTTCTATTCTAAGGAGCTGATTGTATTTAGAGACCCTGTCACTTCTAGATGCTGATCCTGTCTTAATTTGCCCTGAGTTTGTAGCAACTGCAATGTCTGCAATTGTGGAATCCTCTGTTTCACCTGAGCGGTGGGATATTATATATGTATAACCAGCGTTCTGTGCCATTGTTATAGTTTGAAGCGTCTCAGTTAATGAGCCTATCTGATTGACCTTTACCAGGATAGAATTTGCTGCATTTTCTTTAATCCCCCTTGCCAGCCTCTTTGTATTAGTTACGAAAAGGTCATCTCCAACTATTTGCACCTTTTTCCCAAGCTCTTTAGTCATTATTTGCCAGCCTTTCCAGTCATCTTCAGCTAGAGGGTCTTCAATAGAGATAATAGGGTATTGCTTTATCCAATCTCCATAAATATCAATAAGCTTATCTCTTCCAATCTTTTTGCCCTCTACGTTATACTTGCCTTTTTGATAAAATTCGCTTGATGCTACATCGAGCGCCAATGATATTCCGTCGCCTACTTTATATCCTGCTTTAGTTATTGCCTCTAAAATGCACTCAATAGCTTCTTCGTTTGATTTTAGGTTAGGGGCAAAACCGCCTTCATCTCCTACTGAAGTCGCATATCCTTTCTTTCCAAGAATAGCCTTTAGATTATGAAATACTTCAACCCCTGCCCTTAAAGCTTCTGAGAATTTAGTAAAGCCTAGCGGTACAATCATAAATTCTTGAAAATCCAGATTGTTATCAGCATGAGCACCCCCATTAATGATATTCATTAGAGGTACAGGAAGGGTATTTGCAGAGATCCCGCCAAGATAAGCATAAAGTGGAATCCAAAGAGAGTTGGAAGCGGCTTTTGCTACGGCAAGTGAGACACCCAATATTGCATTTGCACCCAATTTTGATTTATTAGGGGTCCCGTCGAGTTTGAGCATCAACTGATCAATATCACTCTGCACGGTAACGTCAGCACCAATTAGCTTTGGAGTGATAATATCATTAATATTCTTTATAGCTTTTTGGACTCCCTTACCCAAATATCTCTTTTTTACATTGTCCCTTAATTCTATTGCCTCATGCTCACCGGTAGAAGCTCCTGAAGGCACTGCGGCTCTTCCAAAGGATCCGTCATCACAAATGATGTCTACTTCTACAGTAGGATTCCCGCGTGAATCCAGAATTTCTCTTGCCTTAATTGCTTCTATAATTGCCACTTTGCTATCCTCCCTGCAATTTCACTTCTGGCTAAGGGAAATTACCATATCAACCTATGCGTATCAAATCGGTTAATCTTCTTATATGAAAAAACGTTGTTGGAAAAGTAACATTAGTTCGGTACAATCTTAAATTCTAAAAATGATGGGAAAGGGTAATTAATATGAAATTTGTTCTTAAAGTAAAGTCGTTATTAAGTCTTAGCTTCTTATTTTTTGTTTTATTCATAACTTCTTGTAGCGTTGGTGACAGCGATCCGCCAGCCACGATAACCGATCTAACAGTTGATGCTATTAGTAGAGTACTTGATTGGACGGCACCTGGAGATGACGGGAACAGTGGAAGGGCTACGATTTACTTTATAAGATTCTTTGATAACGAAGAAGTAGCGGCGATTCTGGGTGTCCCAAATCTAGACGGAGTGCCGTTTATCGAAATTGAAGAGGCTGTTCGGGATAATTATAACGATGCTACTCAAATTCCTGATTTCCAACGTCCGGATGTTGCGGGAAGTCCGCAGAGTTTTCTAGCCCCAAGGCTGGATTTAACTGGAGAGACGATGTTCTTTTATTCAATCCGTACTAATGATGAAGTAGGTAATTCCTCACAGCCCTCTAATGTATCTGATTTATCAACACCTTTAGAATCTGTTAAATATGTCAGCAGCGAAGCTGGTAGCTGTATAGGGGAATCAATTGCGGAAGGAAATTTTAACGGGGACCAGGAAGATGACGGAGAATTTATTAACGATTACGCTATAGGAGATCCATGTCTCGGAAAAGTTTATATCTTTTTCGGAGCAAATGATTTAACCGATAACGGCAGTACTTTAATTGATGTAACAGCAGCGGATGTGACTGTGATTGGTAATCCTGAGGATCTATTTGGTGCCTCTCTTGCCGGAATCCCTGATTTCGAGAGTGATATTAGAGCTCAGGAACTTGTTATTGGAGCTCCGGGATTTGATAATGACAGAGGTAAAACTTTTGTGATATTTGGTAGCAGAGAGTTGCCGAGTGTAATTGATTTGTCAGATAGTAGTGTTGATAGAATAGAAGTCGTTGGAGAAAACGTCGGTGATAACTTTGGTTTTTCTGTAGCCGATGGAGATGATGTCACTAACGGATCTGGATTATTCCTGGTTGGAGCACCTTCTTTTGGCTCTGACACGGGAAGGGCATACATTTTTAGGGGCAAAGGGTTAGATCAGAACGAAGAGGTGCCGGCAACAGATGCCGATGCTATGTTTACAGGACAGGCCCCAGGAGATATGTTTGGTTTTGATCTTGCCAATCTTGGCAGGATTCGAAGGAATAGTTTTGACGAAATTGGCGTTGGGGCACCTGGTGCAGGAAGAGCTTATGTAATATTGGGGCAAGATAATATAGATAGTAGGGATTTAGCCGTCGATACTACTAATGTAGTTATACTTGAAGGAAGTGCTGCCGATAGTTTCGGAATTAGCATTTCGGGTGACGGAGATATAGATGAAGACGGCGAAGAGACGCCTGATGTTGTTGTAGGGGCTCCTGATTCCAATATGTCTTCAGGTTCTGTTTTCTTATATTCGGGTGAAGACATCGACACTTCGTTTGAGGACGAAACTAGTCCGGGCTTTGAGACTGAATTTACAGGGATTAGTCCAGGAGACTTCTTTGGAACTTCTGTAGGAGTTATGCCTAATCTGACACCAGAGATTGATAAGAAGCAGAGGGACACTGCTATCGTGCTTATACTTGAAGTCAGCAATGCTGATTTTGGCGTCGGAGCTCCAGGAGCTACAAACGGTATAGTATATCTATTCTTCGGACGGGACGACTTCCCGGCTGTAGTTTCTGCTTCAGAATCCGACATTAATATTGTAGGGGAGGGAGGAGAAGTAGATTTTGGAATAGAGGTGCAAGGACTGGGGGATGTAAATGGTGATAATTTTGAAGATTTTGCAGCAGGCGGCTCTGAGTTTATGAGAGTTGTATATTAAAGGATCCTAACATTATCTTTTAGTTGTCTGTAATTGTACTAAATTTTCAGGGTAAATAATAAAATTCAAGTTGGGTTAGTTTAGATTGCCCTGTCCTTTTTCTTTAATAATATATCCGTCTTTAAACATAATAATCCTCTCGGCATGTTTAGCTATATCTTGCTCATGAGTTATCATAATTATTGTTTTACCCTGTTTGTTAAGGGCTTTAAAAATTTCCATTATTTCCATACTTGTTTGAGAGTCAAGGTTACCCGTAGGCTCATCAGCCAATATAATGCTAGGGTTATTGACGATCGCTCTAGCAATCGCTACCCGTTGTTGCTCTCCTCCCGAAAGTTGCGAGGGAAGATGATGCTCCCTACCGTCTAAACCTACCATCTTGATTGCCTGATTTGCCATTTCTGTTCTTTTCTTTGAATCGGTATTGTTATAAATCATAGGAAGCTCAACATTTTCAAGGGCCGTAGTTCTTGCTAGAAGATTAAAACTCTGAAATACAAAACCTATCTTCTTGTTTCTTATTTCTGCTAATTCGTCTGCATCTAAAGATGAGACTTGATTGTTGTCAAGGTAATACTCCCCTTTTGTGGGTTTATCCAGGCATCCAATTATGTTCATGAATGTACTTTTTCCGGAACCTGATGCTCCCATTATGGATACAAAATCCCCATTTTTTATATCAAGGGAGATACCCTTTAGGGCATGGACTTTTATATCCCCTAAATCATAAATTTTATGAATATCCTTGACTTCGATGACCCTATTATCACCACTCATCTTTTAGAATCTCCTGGGTTGAGGCAAGTAAGATGAGTTGTTCCCGGAATTGTTCTTTATAATAGCTTCTACTATTACCTCATCGCCTTCCTTAAGATCACCCTCAGCAATTTCGGTATACCTGCTGTCCCCTACACCTGGTTTTACTAAAACGGCTTTTATTTGTCCGTTTTTTCCCAGTACCCATACATGTGGCGAATTATTAGTTTCTACGCTGTTGGATTCTATATTTGCAGAAGAAGGTGGTATGAACCTAAGGGCTGAAGTTGGTACCCGCTTTACGTCTTTTTCCTCTGCAACCGTTATTTTTACCTCAGCAGTCATTCCGGGTTTTAACTTGTCTTCTTTGTTCCCTATCGAAACGACTACGTTGTAGGTTACTACATTGTTGTTTGTTATAGGTTCGTTTCTTATCTGGGAGACAACCCCTTCAAACGTTTGATTTGGGTATGCGTCTACAGTAAAGAATGCCCTCTGTCCGTTTTGTATTTTACCTATATCTGCCTCGCTCACATTTGTGTCAATTCTCATGCTAGATAGATCTTGAGATATGAGAAATAGGGGTTTGCTATTAGGTACAACGTTCTCTCCGGTATTAATGTTTCGGGAAAGTACAATCCCATCTATTGGGGAGCGGATGGTTGTGTTTCTTAAATTAGACTCTGTTATTTCAATAGTAGCTTTAGATTGGTCAAGTGAAGCTAGTGCAGATAAATATTTTGATCTAGAGTCATCGAACTCCTCTTTAGAAATAAGCCTTTTGTCGTAGAGTTCCCTATTTGCGTTATAGACAGAGTTTGTTAGATTAAAGTCGGCATCTGCTTTTTTCTTGTCAGCTTGTGCTCGTTTCAGCTCAGTTCCCAGCGTAGAGGGATCAATTTCTAAAAGCGGGTCCCCTTTTTTAACTTCAGTGTTGTAGTCGACAAAAATGTTTTTTGCATAACCTGAAACTAGAGAGCCAACTTCAATAGTTTTTAAAGGATTTATTGTGCCAGATGAAGTGATTAGAGAAGTAATATTATTTCTATCAACTTCAGCGGTCACATAGACAATAGAGGATGTGCTGTCGCCAAAAAAGCGGGGTACTAAGAATATCGCAATAACAATTATGATTAATAATGCAATATATACCTTAGTGTTTTTGAGATTCATCCATTTCCCCGGTAGCTCTTAGTAGCCTTGCAACGTTAATATTATAGTTGTAAATCGCCTGCATATATTTCGCGTTAGAAATTGCATATAGTGATTCAGCCTCTGCCAATTCTACGGTAGAAGCCCTAGCCAGTTTATATCTTTCCCGTGCCAAGAGCAAACCTTGCTCGGCGGATTCCCTGGTCCTCTTGGTCACATTGATGTTTTCCTTAGAGAATTGAATATCTAAGTATAATTGCTTAATTTGTGATATGATGCCTGCCTTAGTTGACCTAAGCTCAGCGTTAGTACGTCTTAAATTTGCTTTTGAGTCTTCTACCTTGGCAAATCTTGAAAACCCTTCAAAGATGGGAAATTTAACGCCAACACCAGCGATAAAAGCCGGAGTTTCAGCGCCCTCTCCCTCAAATCTATAAGCTGTTCTCCCGAATATCTCTGGATAAAATTCCTTTTTAGAAGCCTTTAAGTTTGCTCTCATTGCTACTTTTTGTGCTTCTAAGCTTTTTAATTCAGGCCTTGAGCTTAACGCTTGAATTATGGATTCTTCAAGTTGATATGAGCTTGTTGAAAACTCTATGGAATCTTCTAATTCATAGTTAAATGAGCTGTCTTCAATACCCATAATTGTTTGAAGGTTTACTTTTGCGATTTCAAAATTATTTTGTGCTGCAATCCGCTCGAGCTTAGCATTTCCAAGGTTTACTTCTGCTTTTGTTACTTCAATCTGTGGAACCCTGCCGGACTTAAAAAACCCCTCGGCCTGCTCAATGCGCTTTTCGGATTCAATTACTTTTTTCTCCAGAGCAAGCGCAATATGCCCTTCTGATAAAACAGTGTAATAACTAATAATTGTAGTAAGAATTACATCATCTTCTGTTGTATCTTTATCAAACTTTGTGGATTTTAATAGTGCTTTTGTCGATTTAACAAGGTTTGAAGTTCTCCCGAAGTCCCAAATTAACTGATCTAAAAAGAAACCCGATTCACGGCCAATGAAAGGGACAATGATTCTTGATTTTATCTGGGGATAATATATCGATTTAGCGTTTTTAACTTCTGCTCTCGATATATCTACATTAGCATTCGATATTGATATCGCAGGGTTATTCTCAATTGCTATGCTAATAGCCTGATCAAGAGTGAGTAGTTCTTTTTCCTGGGCGTAAACACAATTAAGGCCAGAAAAAAGAGTTAATAGTATTAATAGTAATTTAAAGCGCATTTCCATTTTGTAATCCATAATTTAAAACAATAATATGACTCTAAAACATATACGTTGCAACATTTTTCTCATACCGTAAAATATCACCATGTCATTTGGAATATATATTCATATCCCTTACTGCGTTACAAAATGTCCCTACTGTGACTTTAATTCTTACGGGGTGGGTGGGCGTTTCCCGGAAAAAGAGTATACCGAGTCAATATTGCATGAACTAGAATTTTATCGCAGCGAGATTCAGGGGGCTCGGCTAAGCTCTATATTTTTCGGAGGAGGGACGCCTTCTCTCTTTGATCCCAGGAGTATTGAAAAAATTATTTCTAAAATTTATCAAATTACATGTCCTGTCGATAATTTGGAGGTTTCCTTAGAGGTTAACCCAAAAACTGCAGATTTAGAAAAGCTCAAGGGACTCAGAAGTGCGGGGATAAATAGAATAAGCGTCGGAATCCAGTCTTTCTCTAAAAGAAAGCTCAGTTTCCTTGGAAGAATTAACGCTCCCGAAGATAGCAGAGGGATACTAAAAGACATTATCAATGCAGGATTTAAAAACTATAGCATGGATCTGATGTACGGGACTAAGGATGAAACTTTATCTGAATGGGAAGCTGATTTAAAAGAGGCCCTTGGTTTTGATTCCCCTCATATCTCGGCATATTGCTTAACTATTGAGGACGGCACGGAATTTGGGAAACGCTACGCGCTTGGTAAATTGAAATTGCCTACCGACGAAAAACTTGCCGATTTTATTATTTATACAACTGAATTTTTTGAAGATGCGGGGTACAGGCAGTACGAAATTTCAAATTACTCTAAGCATGGCTTTGAATGCCGTCATAATATGCTCTATTGGAGAGGGGAGAGTTACCTTGGTCTCGGAGCGGGGGCCCATTCTCATTCCGCTATGGGTAATTCTAGTCTCTGGGGTAAGAGGTGGGCTAATCTGAGGAACCCTGCGCTTTATATGAAAACTGTAAATGAAGAGAAAAAACCTCTGGACTTTACTGAAGAATTAAAGAGAGAAGAAGTGATAGAAGATAAAGTCTTGATGGGACTCAGGTTAAAAGACGGCATAGACATCTTAGAGCTTGAAAATACATTTCAGTTGAAAGCAAATATGGATAAGGTTGGACACCTTGTAAGAGATGGGTTTCTTGAGTACTCGGACAGCTCCATCAGATTAACTAAAAAAGGTAATTTATTGTCAAACGCGGTTATCTTACGTTTTGTAGAAGCATTAAATTAAGTGATCTTTTTTAATACGTGTTTTCCTCCCTTTGACATAATGAAGTAGTTATCGTCCTCTTTTTTTAGATATTTCATAAATTCATAGTAAGCTGGTCTTAAAAACCGGGCTTCAAATTTCCTATTTTTAATTTTGGCGTATGGGATGTTTTCATGGTTTATGTTAACAGTGTTTAGATCGAGTTTTTCTACCGTTTCGTCATTTAGAATAATGTAAAAGTCGTCTCCTTTTTTATCTACCATTTTTACTACAAAAGGCGTGTCTTCAACTTCAATATAGAGTTTCCCGCTTCCTTCATCGAGATAATATCTCCCCTCATCGTCACGGCTTAGTAACTTGTTGTTGTATAGATAGGTCAATCGGTGCTTGATTTTAATTCCGTCCTGAAACCAATTCCCTCTTTTATCAATATAGAATCTGGGCTTAGTAGGATCCTCTTTTTGTTTCATAGTCTTTTAATTATAATGAATTTGAGAAGTTAGAATATAAGGCGTTATTCTCCCATCACTTTCACAACCACTCTTTTCTTTCTTCCACCGTCAAATTCCGCATAGAATACCCTCTGCCATGGACCCAGGTCCAGGTCGCCATCCGTAATAGGCACAATTACTTGATGATGCATTATAAGGTTCTTTAGATGGGCATCTCCGTTATCCTCACCTGTTCTGTGGTGCCTGTAATCTTCCTTGTAAGGTGCTAAGCCTTCTAGCCACTCCCAAATATCTTCAATTAACCCGTCCTCATTGTCGTTAACATAAACCGCCGCCGTAATGTGCATTGCCGATACCAGGACAAAACCTTCTTGTACCTCACTCTTAAACACAATATTTCTAATTGTGTCCGTTATATGCACCATTTCCCTTTTTTGCTCTGTGTTGAACCATAAGTACTCCGTAAAGCTTTTCATATGCGAAACCTCCTTTTGGATATTAAAATCTGATATTATTACAGGTTAGCAAGTGAGCTTAATAAAGCAAAGGGCATTTCTTGCCGTATGTATTTTTAAGCATTAACACAGAAGGAGGTTCGTATGATAATCGAATTGAGCGTAATTCCTATTGGCGTTGGTACTTCACTTTCAGAATATGTCGCATGCGTGATGAAGGTAGTTCAAGATAGTGGTCTAAAGTATGAATCACACTCGATGGGGACTAATATAGAATGTGATTGGGATGATATTATCCCGCTAGTGAAAAAGTGTCATGAAGAGCTTAAAACGATGGGTGTGGAGCGTATAAGCACTTCACTCAAGATAAGCGAGAGGACAGACAAACCATATACAATGGAAGGGAAGATGCTTAGCCTAGATGAGAAATTATAGTTGTACCAAAATTTATAATTAATAACTTATTTCTTGACTGCCCTGCATATTTAAGGTTAATACTTTTGACAATATGAGTGAAGATTGGAAATACTGTATTGCTCTTAGTATGGTAAGTGGGATAGGCGGTGTATTTACTAAGAACCTCTTTAATAAATTCCAAAATCCTGAGGATATATTTAAAGCTCCTAAAAAAGAGTTACTCAAAGTAGAGGGGATTGGCGATAAACACATTGAATCCATAAAGAATTTTGACAATTGGGATAAGGTAGATCAGGAATTAGAAAAGATTGAGAAACGAGGGATTAAATTACTTACTCTTAATGACCCGGAATTTCCACGTTTGCTATTACAAACCTACAATCCGCCGCCGCTGCTTTATATGAAGGGAGAAATTCTGCCAGAGGATAATATCTCTATTGCAATTGTCGGCAGCAGGATTCCCGACAGGTACGGAAGATCAATAACCGAAACCCTTTCAGGAGAGCTGGCGTCTATGGGAATTACTATTGTAAGCGGTATGGCTAGGGGTATTGATTCGATTGCTCAGTCTGAAGCCCTTAAGAGGGGAGGGCGTACTATTGGCGTATTAGGCTGCGGTTTAGATATTGTATATCCTCCCGAAAATGTGAAACTCAATAAAAAAGTATCCCAAAATGGAGCGATCCTCTCAGAATTTCCTTTGGGAACACCGCCGCTCGCACAAAACTTTCCTAGAAGAAATAGAATAATTAGCGGTCTTTCCCTTGGTGTTGTAGTGGTGCAAGCATCTGAGAGAAGCGGCTCACTTATAAGCGCTTCATTTGCTCTCGATCAAAATAGGGAGGTTTTTGCAGTTCCAGGAAATGTAGGTGAAAAACTCAGCCGTGGTACAAACTGGCTAATCAAAAGAGGCGCCAAGCTTGTTGAAACAGTTGATGATATTTTGAGTGAGGTAGAAGCGTTAAGAAATCTAAACAGGGAAGATTCGTCTGACGAGGATCGGATTGATAAAATTATTGCCTCACTCTCTGAGAACCAAAGAGAAGTGTTTTCGGTTTTAAAAAGAGAACCTCTTCATATAGATGAAATAATCAGGCTTACAGGAATTGAACCCTCAAATTTACTTTCCATATTACTTGCCCTTGAGTTAAATGATTATATAGCCCAGCTTCCGGGAAAGCATTTTCTGGTTAAGTAATAATCCATATCAAATTTGATTTACTCACCCTTTGAATGAATAATATAAATATTAATTGGATTCTGGATGGCAACACGAATCGCTTAAAATATTTATTGAATGAGAATTTAAATTGGATGTAAGTTTCATAAAACCCCGTGACTTAAGGAGATTCTTATGTTTAATTGTTTTCACCGGATAATCCTGCGCTTTACCTTATTGTTTGTACTGTTAGCTTCTGGGATTTTTCTGTCCTCTTGCACATCTGGTGATAACTCAGATGAAATAATCGGTTTTGTATTGAGCGGTGAGCTGCCGATTGAATTTACCAATGTTGTTCTCAGAAGTACCGGGACTGAAGCAGGAGTTGAGATATTAGGAACAGCTCAAACCGATGAAACTGGTTTTTTCCGTATAAATTACAACCCGCCGTTAGATCCTGATGCTGTACTATATCTAACTTCTGGCGAGATAATTTTTGTGCCCAATGCTTCTACAAGTGGCATAACTCCTTCTGAGCAAGTTAGATTAGCGACAGTACTAGGTCAGAGGCCGGTTGAAAGGGATGTGGTAATTAATGAGCGGACGACTGTGGCGACTGCATATGCAATGGCGCAATTTTTTGACGAGGACCAAATCGACGGCCCTTCACCGGGACTACAGAACGCAGCGGCTATACTGACTAGACTGGTGGAGCTTGATACCGGCGATACTACTTTTTTCCTGAATACATTCCCAAACGGCTCTAGCACTACTACGCAAGGCGCGTTTAACTCTCTTGCTAATATGCTGGCCGCATGCGTGCGCGACGAAAATGAGTGCGATACGCTGTTTGATCTCGCCACAACGCCCGGAGAGGATGTGCCCGGAGACACCCTAATGGCCGCTGTGAATATAGCCCATTTCCCGTGGCAGAACGTAGAGGGCCTCTTTGATCTCTCTCTTGATGAGCAGGTCTACGGACCTTCTCTTGGATCGACAGAAGATATAACAGCATGGATTATTGCTATAAGGTACGTCGGAAACGGTAAGGAGATCAACGGACCGGGTAACGTGGCTTTCGACGCTCAGGGGAACGCATGGATTGCCAATAACTATGTGTTTCAAGACAACCCATTGGATGTAGCGTGCGGGGACGACCACGTGCTTAGGCTGACGCCGACGGGCGAAGACGCACACCAGGCGCTCCTTATCAGGGCGGCGGTCTTTACGGAGCTGGCTACGGCATCACACTCGACCCTGACGGCAACGTCTGGGTAGGTAACTTCGCTTTTCAGGGCATTGGTTGTATGCTCGACCAAGATGCCCGTGCTCAATCAGTATCAAAATTCTCACCTGACGGCACTCCCCTTTCCCCGAATACAGTCGGAGACGATATTGGAGGATTTATGGGAGCAGGGAAAACGATCAACTTCCCTCAGGGTACGGTTTCAGACAAAGACGGAAACATCTGGATCGCCAACTGTAACGGCGACAGTGTTACGCAGTTCCCGAACGGCGAGCCCAACCAGGCATTCGTAATACAACAAGAGGACGAGATGATGGAAACAATTGTCGTTGCTCCATTCGATATTGCGATTGATATTGATGGAAACGCCTGGGTAACCGGGAATGAAAGCTTTAACGTAGCTAAGTTTGATCCCGACGGAAACCTGATAGTAAACGTTTCGAACGAGGGGGAGATTGAGCCCAGGATCAAGCAGCCGATGGGCGTAGCGACTGATGGCTTCGGAAACGCCTGGGTCGCGAACTCGGCTTTTGTGACCGCCCCTTGCGATGGAAACTCCGTTCCGGATTTGCTACAGATTGTCATTCTCACCTTAGACCCGGACTTTATAAACCCGGACGCTGCGGTGATTAAGGTAACATCTGACGGAACGAAAATAGGACCCTTTAAAGGCGGCGGGCTGCTAATGCCTTGGGGGATAGCCGTCGACGGCGCAAACAACGTGTGGGTTTCAAACTTTGACGGAAGCACTGTTTCATACCTCTGTGGAGAGGACACCGACAACTGTCCTCCCGGACTTGAGACCGGCGACCCGATAGCTCCCGAAGGCTACTTTTTTAACGGCCTTACTCGAAGCACGGCTGTTGAGATCGACCCTTCAGGAAACGTATGGGCTACTAACAACTGGGAGATTTTAGCCATCCCTGAAAACCCGGGCGGAGACGCGATGGTCGTCTTTCTCGGACTGGCAAAACCTGTAAAGGCTCCACTAATCGGACCTCCCGAAAGCGCAGTCGACTAATTTAGTACTTAATACTAAAGTATGTTGAAATCTGTTCTCTGTGGTATTATACGAAAGTCTTATAAGATTTCCGTATAGGCTCAGGGAGTAGATGAAAAGTGGCTCAAGGTAAAGTAGTTTCTAAGAAAAGGGCTGAAGTTGTTAAGACCATAGTTGCCTGTCGTTATCCTCTGGTTCAGGAAGGACTTTCTAAAATTTTAGAAGAGGATAAAGCAATAAAAGTTGTTTCAGGCGTGTCAAATTTGATTGATTTGATTGAATCCTGCAAACAATTTGATTTTGATATTTTACTTCTGGGCATAGAACTTAAAGGTCTGAACCTAACTAAAATTTTGGGATTGGTAAAAAAGAATAAGAACGCAAAAGTAATTTTGCTAATCGATCGTGATTACAGTGAGAACCTATTAATAAACGCCATTCGTTCCGGAGTCAGGGGATATGTGCTAAAAGATGTTGATTCTTCACACCTTATCAAGTCAGTGAAAGCCGTGTTTGACGGAGAACTATGGGCTGAAAGGAAATTAATGGGGAAAGTTGTAGACGGATATTCCTATCCAACCAAAAAATTGGAAGTAAAAGGGCAAATATATGATTTAACAGAGACAGAAATTAAGATCATCAAATTAGTTCTAACCGGTATGACCAACAGAGAAGTAGCTGATGAACTATATATAAGTGAGAAAACGGTGAAGTTCCATCTATATAAAATTTTTAAGAAGCTCACAGTAAAAAATAGGGCGGGACTAATACTATTTGGTTTCCGAAACGGATTTGTGACCTGAGCTTTATAGTTCTAACTAACTTAATAAGGTGCAATTTCCGGAAATATAGTGCTTTAATATGGATATTGTTTATGAATGTGGATTTTCTTTATATCAAATTCATTTTTTCGTGATATTCTAGTATGATTTTAAATTAGAGGTTAATTATGAACATAAGTGTGATTGGAACTGGATATGTTGGATTAGTTACCGGGACATGTCTCGCGGGAAGCGGGAATAACGTAATTTGTGTTGATATAGATGAAGAGAAGATAAACAGTCTCAAGAAAGGTCGGGTTACTTTCTATGAACCCGGGCTAGAGGATATAGTAAAAAAGAATTTAAAAGAAGAGCGTCTTCATTTTACTACAGATCTCGATTACGCGATAAAAAACTCATCAGTAGTACTAATCGCCGTAGGCACTCCTCCAAATGGAGATGGGTCGGCTGATACCAGCGCTGTAATAAATGTCGCAAACTTAATAGGAAAAAGCCTTGATGATTACAAGGTTATTGTTACAAAGAGCACCGTTCCGGTCGGGACTACTGAGATGATCCGCGATGAGATTAAAAAAGTTACGGATATTAAGTTTGATGTGGCTTCAAACCCCGAATTCTTAAAAGAAGGCTCTGCGGTAGAGGATTTCATGAAACCCGACAGGGTATTAATTGGCGTGGATAACGAATCCGCCGGCCAGATATTAAAGGAACTTTACGCCCCTTTTATGAGATCGATGGACAGGGCTCTTGTTGTATCAATTAGATCCTCAGAGCTTGCGAAATATACTGCAAATGCTATGCTTGCAACAAGAATTTCATTTATGAATGAAATAGCGAATTTGAGCGAGCTACTAGGTGCCAACATCTCAGAGGTCAGAGTAGCAATCGGCTCAGATGAGAGAATAGGGCGTCATTTTCTTTTTCCGGGTATTGGATACGGCGGATCCTGTTTTCCTAAGGACGTCAGAGCTTTAATTAATACTGCGAGCGAATTTGGTTATGAACTTAAGGTGTGTAAAGCAGCTGATGAAGTAAATACAAAACAAAGGGAACTCTTTTGGCTGAAAATTGAAAATTACTTTGAAGGACACCTTCAGAAAAAAAGATTCTCTGTTTGGGGAATTTCTTTTAAACCTAAGACTGATGATATTAGGGAAGCCCCATCAATTTATATTATAGACAAACTACTTTCAGCCGGGGCTTTGGTAACTGTGCATGATCCTGTAGCTATGGGTAATGCCAAAGCTCATTTCGGAAACAAAGTAGATTACGCACAATCTAATTATGAAGCGTGCGAGGGTGCCGATGCGCTAGTAATAAATACGGAGTGGAATGAGTACAGGCAACCGGATTTTATTAAAATAAAGGAATTAATGAACGGTAAAGTGATTTTTGACGGACGAAATTTATATAAACCCGACACATTAAAAGATCTAGGGCTTAAATATTTTGGAGTTGGTATTGGCAATTAAACACTCAAGTGTTTTTTCTAATAACTATGTCTGCTGCTTGCACATAGCTCTGGATTATAGTATTAATGAGTTTGTTCTAAATATTTGCAATAAAATTTATTCAGGTAAAATGCCTAATATAAAAATCTTGGATTGAATCTCATTTGTTGATGATTAATCTAAATACTGAATATAAAATGAAAATAGGTGGGTGAATGTCTAAATCTCTTATAATTGTTGAGTCTCCTGCGAAAGCTAAGACCATTAAAAAATATTTGGGCGAAGAATTTAATGTTGAAGCTTCCTCCGGACATCTTATTGATCTCCCTACCAGTAAGCTCGGTGTGGATATAGATAATAATTTTAATCCCGAGTACGTGGTGATAAGAGGAAAAGCTAAATACCTGGACAAACTCAAAAAGGCTGCAAAGAACGCTGATAAAGTTTATTTGGCGTCTGACCCTGATAGAGAGGGGGAAGCTATAGCGTGGCATATAGCTAATGAGTTAAACATTTGGGACAAATCTCGCCGAGTATTAATCCATGAGATTACGAAAAGCGCCGTAAAAAAATCCATAGAAAATCCTACTGACATAAGCCAGAATAGATTTGAGGCGCAGCAGGCTAGAAGAGTGCTGGACCGTCTTGTTGGTTATAAGGTCAGCCCACTTTTATGGAGAAAAGTCAGAAAAGGGCTCAGCGCAGGAAGAGTGCAAAGCGTTGCACTCCGTTTAGTGGTTGAAAGAGAAAGGGAGATTGAGGCCTTTAAGCCCAGGGAATACTGGTCTATTGAATCCGAGTTAAAACGTACTGAAGATGAAATTGCTGATTCTTTTGTCGCTTCTTTGGCAAAATTTGAAGGTGAAAAAGTTGAAATATCAAAGGAAGAGCAATCAAACCACATCCTGGATTCGGTTAAAAATGGGGATTTCATTGTTTCATCCGTAGATAGGAAGGATAAAAAGAGGAATGCGCTTCCCCCATTTATTACGAGTACTCTTCAGCAGGAAGCTTCCCGCAAGATTAGATTTGGTACTAAGAAAACGATGTCGATTGCTCAAAAGCTTTATGAAGGAATTGAGCTTGGGGAGGAAGGCCCCGTCGGTCTTATTACATATATGAGAACTGACTCAGTAAGGGTTTCAAATGATGCACTTGTTGAGGCAAGATCATATATTAAAGAAAATTATGAAGATCAGTATTTACCGGCCACGCCCAATACCTTTAAGGTTAAGAAGTCGGCACAAGATGCTCACGAAGCTATAAGGCCCACTTTTGCAAATAAAATCCCTGACTCTATTAAAGAATTTCTATCTGATGAAGAATATAAGCTTTATAAGCTTATTTGGCAGAGGTTTTTAGCGTCTCAGATGAATCCAATTATCTATGATCAGACAACTTTGGAAATAGAAGCGGACAAAGGGACATTTCGTGCCACAGGGTCAATAATAAAATTTCCGGGCTTTTCTGCCGTCTATCTTGAGGGTAAAGAGGAGGAAGAGGAAGCAAAAGAGAAAGATGAGATGAGAAAACTTCCGGATGTATCTGTGGGGGATAAGCTTGATCTTATAAATCTAGAGGGTAAGCAGCACTTCACCCAACCCCCGCCAAGATTCTCTGAGAGTTCTCTTGTAAAAGAGCTCGAAGAAAAGGGGATAGGGCGCCCGTCTACTTATGCGAACATTATCTCCACTATTCAGGATCGTGAGTATGTGTTGAGGGAGAAGAATAGGCTAAGACCAACAGTTCTTGGCCGTACGGTAAATGATCTCCTGATTCAGGGATTCCCGGAAATCATGGATGTGCAGTTTACTGCAGATATGGAAGAGAAATTGGATGATGTCGAAGACGGGAATGTGAATTGGGTGGAGCTTTTAAGGGGATTTTATGACGGATTTGCTGACAGGCTTGATAAAGCACAGGAATCAATGAAGGGTGTAGAAACGAATATTACCTGTGATAACTGTAGTGCTCCAATGATAATTAAATGGGGTAAAAACGGAGAGTTCTTATCTTGCTCGAGATACCCTGATTGTAAGAACGCAAAGGCTTTTGAATATGATTCTGAAGGGAACATTAAGATAGTTGAAAGAGCAGCACCAGTTTTAAGAGAAGACATAGGGTGCGATAAATGCAGTGCTCCAATGGTTATAAAACAAAGTAGAAGAGGCGAGTTCTTGGCATGTTCAAGATATCCCGATTGTAAGAACGCAAAAGCATTTGAATATGATCCGGATGGGAATATTAAGATAATAGAAAGAGAAGAGCCTTTAGTAAGAGAAGATATAAAGTGTGAAAAGTGCGGGAAACCCATGGCTGAAAGAAAAGGAAGATTCGGCAAATTTGTCGGATGTACCGGGTATCCTAAGTGTAGAAATATTAAAAACATTGATGAACATGGCAATATTGTAGAATCTAAATTTAGCGGAAAAACCCGTGGTAATAAAAAGGGCAGTAAAAAAGATAGCGAAGAAGGGACTCAAGCAAATTGATTGATTTGCTTAATATTTGTTATACACTTTAGAATTGATACTAAAATCTAAACAAATTTCAATTAATTATCGTATAATGTAGAAAATGGAAAGAAATACCAGACAGATTGAGCTTGGGGGTATAAAAATTGGCGGAGGCGCCCCAATTACGGTTCAATCAATGACAAAAACCGATACTAGGGATATCCCCGGAACAGTTGCTCAAATAAAGAGTTTAGAGAAGGCGGGATGTGATATAGTGCGTCTTGCGGTCCCGGATATGGATGCGGCCAAGTCTCTGGGTGAAATAAAAAAACAAACTAATATTCCCATTATATCCGACATTCATTTTGACTACAAACTTGCGCTCGAAGCGGTTAAGCAAGGAGTGGACGGTATGAGAATTAATCCCGGCAACATCGGGTCTAAGTACCGTATAAAAGCGGTAGTTGATGCTGTTAGGGAAAGAGGAATCCCGATTAGGATAGGTGTTAATTCAGGCTCGCTTGAAAAAGATATATTAAAAAAGCACGGCTCTCCTACAGCAGAAGCACTTGCCGAAAGCGCTTTTAGACATGTTGAGATTTTGGAAGATCTGGATTTTAGAGATATAAAAATTTCTGTTAAGTCTACTGATGTTAAAAAGATGATAGCTTCATACCGTATATTAGCTGAGAGATGTGAATATCCTCTTCACCTAGGTGTTACCGAAGCTGGCACATATGAAATGGGTACCATTAAATCCTCAATAGGTATAGGAACACTCCTAGCCGATGGTATAGGGGATACTATAAGGGTTTCCCTAACGGGCGATCCAGTGGATGAGGTAATAGTTGGATTTAATATCCTCAGGTCCTTAGGGCTAAGGAGAAACGGGATAGAACTGATCTCTTGTCCTGGTTGCGGTAGGCTTGAAATAGACCTTATGAAACTAGTTAAAGACGTCGAGGACAGAATCGCCGATATAAATCTTCCAAGACCTATAAAAGTTGCTATTCTGGGCTGCGTAGTTAATGGTCCCGGTGAAGCCTCAGAGGCTGATATTGGGATTGCAGGTGGTAAAGGAAAGGGGATGCTTTATAAAGACGGCAAATTGGTCAGATCTTTTAAAGAAGACCAAATCGTGGATGAGTTAGTAAAAGAACTTAAGACCTTCGTTTAATCTTGTTTTATATCGGTTCATTTCATTATTTCCCCTTCTTATTAGGAACACCTTATTATATTTTTAATCTAAAAAAGACATCTGTGATTTTCCATTCCTGTGTTTTATAATTTGTATTAGTGGAATGTACTGAAAAATTTATGTTTCGAGGTAATGAAAAAATATGGATAGAACCGCAGCAGGCTTTAAGGGGAGGGGTTCTGCAGAAAACCCGGCAAACCGTTTCGAGAAGATAGATTTTGAACCTTCTGAGGAAGAAATTTCAGAAGGCATATCTCCAAAGACCGTCTTTTATAAAGACACCACAAAGTCCATAATTACTTACAATGACAGCCCGGATGTTGGTTTTAACGCTGGCATTAATCCTTACCGCGGTTGTGAGCATGGCTGTATTTATTGCTACGCAAGGCCTACTCATGAGTTTTTGGGATTTTCCTTGGGACTTGACTTCGAGACAAAAATATTTGTTAAAGAAGAAGCTCCCATACTGCTCAGAAAGGAACTTTCATCTCGTAAATATAAGCCGGAGACTATTGCAATGAGCGGTATTACCGATTGCTACCAGCCTGCTGAACGCCGATTTAAACTAACACGTTCTTGCCTTGAGGTCTTGGAGGAGTTTAAAAACCCGGTATGTATTGTTACTAAAAACTATCTTGTAACAAGGGATATCGATATTTTAAAGGAGTTTGCAGCCTGGAATGGGGCGTTAGTTGCGGTATCGATAACTACACTAGATCCCAAAATCAAAAGGCTTATGGAGCCTAGAACTTCCGAGCCGTCTCTCAGATTAAAAGCAATTGAAGAACTATCAAATGCAGGCATCCCCGTAATTGTGATGGTTGCTCCCGTGATTCCGGGGCTCACGGATCATGAGGTCTCCGGCATTATTCAAAGTGCGGCAAATGCCGGCGCTAATGGAGCAGGTTACATAATGCTTAGACTCCCTTACGGTGTTTCTGATCTTTTCTCAAAATGGCTCGAGAGGCACTTCCCCAATAGAAAGGACAAAGTGCTTAACCGAATCAAGTCAATTCGGGACGGAAAATTAAATAGTAAAGAGTTCCATGAACGAATGAAAGGAAAGGGCGTATACGCAGAGCAGGTTAGTAATATGTTTGAAGTCGCAAAGAGAAAAGCCGGAATCCAGGGGAATGTAATTGAGCTCTCGACTGAGCACTTTAAAAGACCAGGCGGAACGCAGTTGGATCTTTTTTAATTCTATTCTACATTTGAACTGATCATATATTCAATATTGCTCTATATTATTTGAGTTAGCTAAATAAGTAGCGCATCAAAAATTAATGCTGACTAAACGGGATTGCATTAAGCACTTTTATTCGAATTTCCTGCGGAATGGCGTTTAGGAAACCCGCTTTTACGTTCTTGAACGTTTTTTTGCTGTTTGCTGGCAGAACATCTGAAATTGTCGCTCTGTTTGAAAACATAGGTGTTTCTTCTTTAAGAGAGAAAAAATCGATTCTAAGTTCAATATTAGTGTAATCGATACCACTAATGTTTCTTAGGGTTATTTCGCTTATTCTTCCCATAGTTTGTGGAACCCCTCCGCCGGCCCAAACGAAATCTTCTACAACGATATCCTCTGAAGGCAGTGGGAATTCCTCTTCATATTCATACTCGTATTCTTCTTCATCTTCTGATCCGTCCGCTTCATCAACCTCTGCTGTAGTTGTACTTGAAGATATATCTTCACCTTTAGGGGCGGTGATAACTTCCTTGACAGATTGTGGTTTTTCAGCGGGTTCACCGGACAAAGCGACCTGGTCTTCAGAAGCTGATTCGCTACCGGTTGAGCCGGCGTCAGACGGCGAGGCTGTGATACCTTGTTCTTCTTGTAGTTGTTTCTTGTATTTCTCTGAAAGGGAAAGTTTTCTTCCACTAGGGGCATATCCGGAGTCGGTATCTGTAGATTCTCCGTCACCATCAGCAGATGATTTCTTCTTTTTTTTCTTTTTCTTAGCTTTTTTACCTTCTTTTTTGGCCATTTTGATTTTAAATTCTTTATCTGATATAGGCTTTGCGCTCATAACACTAATACTCACACTCCTGGCATCGGGGTGTCTAAATCCTACGTTAATATCTTTATAGGTCCTTTCACTTCTTGGCGGGATTATATCATGTATTACAACTCTACTTGTGAATCCCTTCACACCCAATTTCCCTCCTTTAGTACCAAGAAAATCGACCCTTATTTTTATATCCTTCCAGGCTTCACTACTTCTATTATCTAGAGTAATTTCTTTTAGTATTCCCTCAGTTCCGTACTGTCCGCCGCTCCACTCCCAGTTTTTAACCAAAATGAGGTCTTTTGCTTGTGTAGGTGTGCCCTTCTCGATCAGCTCTGCACCAACTACTCGTGCAACTGTGTTTTGAAGCTCGGAGTGCATGATTCCAAACTTTAAGTTATAAAATGTTTTTTCACTCTTGCTTGGTAATATCTCATGTATGGTTGATCTTAGAGAACCCAAAGGAATATCGTTCTTAGTATATAAATCAACTTCAATTGCGATGTCCTTATAGTCATAGTTTCCTCTATTTTCAAGCGTGATCTCAGCTAGAATTGCCGGTCTTCCCATACCGCCGGATCCCCATTTATAATCTTTTACCACTATTACCCTTTTAACAGATTCTCTCTCGCTCTTCGCGGCTTGTGCATTAGGTGAAAAGGTGTTTATCAAGAAGAACGAAAAAACAATAAGCATTAAAATGTTTATGTTTAGGTTTTTCAGTTTAGAGGTTTGCTCGGTTATAAAATGCATTTTAGCTCCTTAATGTGGTAACGAGAATAAGATAAGATTATACATAATTAAAGTTGAAATTGTACCTCCTTAATATAATAGATTTTAACAAGAATTTAAGAGCGACTTGATAAATGTTTACAAAAACTGGAATATTCAATATCTATAGTTAAATAGCCCTAAGAGAAAAAGAAATGGGCGACATATTCTGCTAAGTATTACTACAGACGTTCGGACAATAATAAAAGAAAGACCTGGAAGAGTAAGGGAAGTAGATGAAGAATATTACAAAAATCACAAGGAAAGACTACACTCTTTAAAAATCCAACTTAATCCAAACCCGACAAAAGGGGTGCATAGTACACGAGAATGGTATATACTTTGTAAAGAGATGTGAACAATGGCAGCAAAAAAAGTTTTTCTCACATACCTGGGCAATAGGAAATGGAGAAAGGTTAGAAGTTCAAGAGCTCCAGCGGGAAGAAATTACCTGAAGTATGCCGGGAACAGGAAATGGAAAAGAGTTAGCGCTGCTGTCAAAGTTGTTGAGATTTAGGCAATAACACACACTCTCTCTCTATTTGCACCTTCCTCTCATACGGATAAGCCCATAGATCCGCTTGTTTTAGTTGATGCATATTCAACTTAGACCGAGCTTGGCAAAAGAAGAGCAGTACACCGATTAAAATTTAATAGATATTAACTAACCACCCATTTAGCTTTTAAGTCTCCAATGAGGTAAATTAATCAAAGTATGCTGAGCGAATTCAGATGAATATTAAAAGAGCATTCGGAAGATGTTTATGGTATAGGGGCTTATAAGACACTCTCTTTCTATACTGTTTTATCTATAGACTGTATATTGATTCCGGTTCTATTTCTTCTAATATTGGGTCTCTGGAAGCTATTTTCATAAACGGAGTCACACTTCATAGAGATTGTAGATATTGATGTATTTTTCTGTTTTTGAATCTTATTCTCTAGTTTATGTAAAAGAGGCATTTCACAAATGGGAAAGATAAGGGTTCTATCTGATAATCTTGTCTCCAAGATAGCAGCTGGAGAAATAGTTGAGAGGCCGGCTTCTGTGGTTAAGGAGCTGGTTGAAAACTCAATTGATGCAGGAAGTAAACACATAAGGATTGAGCTTGAATCCGGAGGTAGGAAGCTCATAGAAGTTTCAGATGACGGTGAGGGTATGAGTAGGGATGAAGCTCTTCTCTGCCTGGAACGCCACGCAACTAGTAAAATTAAAGACATAAACGACCTATTTTCGATTAAATCCTTGGGATTTAGAGGAGAAGCAATTCCAAGTATAGCAAGTGTCTCAAGATTCAAGCTTACAACCAGAACAACTGAGGAGATAATTGGTTCTGTTATAACGGGAGAAGGTGGGAAAATTATGAAAGTTGAAGAGACCGGCTGCCCCCCTGGTACCACAGTGCAAGTTAGAAACCTCTTTTATAACACACCGGTCAGATTAAAATTTATGAGAAAAATTGAGACGGAACTTTCTAATGTTCTAGAGATAGTACAGCGGGAAGCAATGTCGAGACCAGAGATAGGATTTGAGGTCTTACATGGAGGTAAAACACTTCTGCGTCTTTCAAGAAAGGATAATATCGCTGAAAGATTGTCGGAAATTTATCCTAATACTGAATTACACAATATTTCTGCAGAGGAGGAGGGAGTTAGAGTCTCAGGCTTTATGAGCAGTCCTCTGGATGCAAGGTCTACGACCCAGAAACTCTTTACCTATATAAACCTAAGAGCGGTAAGAGATAAGTTCTTAACGCGCATAGTAATTGATGCTTACGGGAAGATGCTTGAGAAAAGGAAATTTCCTCAAGGTGCTCTCTTTCTTGAGATTCCGGCTCAGGAAGTTGATGTTAATGTACATCCTACTAAGAACGAAGTCAGGTTCAGGAATCAAAGACTCATCGCAGATTTGATTATGGCATCTGTTCTTAAAATGCTTAGAGATGCTCCCTGGATAAAGAGTTACCACCAAAGGGTAAAAAATTCAATCTCCGAATATATGGAGGGGAGCAATAGTCCCTCAAATTATGAACCCATTCACCGCGTTACTAGACCTGAAAGAGGGTTTGCTGAAGAAGTGCGAGATATTCACGTGCCGATGGAGAATGATAACGTTGCAGTAAGCAATGAAATCAGACCACCAACGCATTCAGGGCATGATTACCGTATAGCTCAAGATGATTCTCCACCGGAAAGTCTTTTTGGAGATGAGGGGCTTTACTCAAGTTTGCGTATAATTGGGCAGATTAAGGAATTATATATAGTTTGTGCTTCTGAAAATGGAATGGTGCTGATTGACCAACATGCTGCACATGAGAGGATAAACTACGAAAAATTAAAGAGTGCATATATGAACAATGAAGGGCCTGAGGTTCAAGAACTACTCGTACCTCAGGTAATTGAGTTTCCACCTTATGAATCGAGCCTAATTGAGAGGCATAAGGGAGAATTTGAGACTTTGGGACTGCGTGTTGAGGAATTCGGGAATAACAGTTTCTTAATACGATCTGTGCCCGCACTGCTAAAAAATGTGGATTCAGCGGGGCTTCTTAAAGATGTTGTCTCTGAGATAGCATCCACTGGTAAAGAAGAGAGCATTAGTGAGAAAATGGACCTTGTAATTGCTACGATAGCTTGTCATTCATCTATTACAGCCAATTTTGAGCTTAATCTTGAGGAGATGAAAGCCTTGCTTGAAGAGCTTGACCGTATGGAATTCCCTCATTCCTGCCCCCATGGGAGACCTGTGGCTCAGGAACTTTCATATTATGATATAGAGAGAATGTTTAAGAGGACCTGAACTGATGAAAGAACATATTATTTCTAAGTTAAGAGAAAGTGCTGATTTAAAGCTCCGATTTGCCAAAGAATCAGTATCAGAAGTATCACATGCCGCTATGATTATAAAGAAGTCTCTTAAAGCCGGTGGCAAGATATTGATTTTTGGAAACGGAGGAAGTGCAGCTGATTCACAGCACATAGCGGCAGAGTTTGTAAACCGCTACTTGCAAAAAAGAAAAGCCCTTTGTGCAATAGCCCTTACAACAGACTCATCAATATTGACGTCAGTTGCGAATGACACGTCATTTGAGAATGTTTTTGCCAGGCAAATAGAGGGGATTGGAAATAAAGGGGACGTGGCATGGGGGATGTCTACAGGTGGAAAATCCCCTAATATTATTAAGGCACTTGAGCTTGCACATTCAATGGGACTTAAGACTATAGCTTTTACCGGTCAGGACAAATCTAAAGTAGAAAAGTTCTCGGATTGCTGTGTTAGTGTGCCTTCAAAATCCGCACCCAGGATTCAGGAGCTGCATATAACCCTTTCCCACATTATTTGTGAGTTGGTTGAGAAAGCGGCAATAGAGGAGAAGGCGTCGACGACAAAGGAAACATCTAAACCGAAGCCATCTAAGTAGAGTTTGAATTTGATATTTGAATTTCAGCTAATTGAAGCTTAAATTCTCTTATCCAAAGGAAAAAGATCTTGTTATCAAGGTTAAATGTCCTAATTGTAAAAAAGAGGTACTTTGAGATAACAATAAGTATCGACCCTTTTGTTCCGAAAGATGTAAAATGATCGACCTGGGAACCTGGGCTAAAGAGGGTTATCGTGTTTCAGAACATGGTACACTAGAAAAGAATGACGATGAAGAGCTCATGGTGTAATATTGACACTAATTAGTGCTGAATAATAAATTAGGAATTTAATAAGGAGGTACATATTTATGGGTGTTGTTGAAACAAACAAATTTCATAAAGGTCTTAAGATAGAATACGAAGGAGGCATTTGGGAGATTATTGAATATCGCCACTCAAAAATGGCTCAGCGGAGCGCTGTAATGAAAACTAAGATGAAAAACATTGTTACGGGCGCTGTTCAGGAGAAAAATTTTAGATCAGGCGATGCTTTTAAAGTGCCCGACATGGATAGAAAGAATACGCAGTTTCTATATAAAGACGATATTGGATTTCATTTTATGGATCTAGAAACTTATGAACAATACGACCTGTCAAAAGAACAAATCGGAGACGTTGCCGACTTTTTAAAAGAACAACAAGAGGTAAGTATACTTTATTTTAATAACGAACCTATGGGAGTTGAGCTCCCGACTGCAGTAGAGCTTGAAGTAACTGTAACAGAACCCGGAGTTAAAGGGAATACTGTATCGGGTGGTACCAAGCCTGCGACACTCGAGTCCGGGGTTACAATTCAGGTGCCATTGTTCATTGATATAGGGGATAAGATAAAAGTTGATACCAGAACAGGCGAATACTTGGAAAGACTTAAGAAAAAGTAACCCTGGCACTTATTATAAATCCTTAAGTATAATCAGCGGATACTTATTATTTATGCTCAATTCTTTATTTAACGTCTTCTTGATTTTAAATGCCCTTCATTATGTAAAGAGTGGGTAAATCTTGATATATAATCCTCATTTTAATTCTTCAAAATGGTTAAGAAGGTTAAGTAGGCAAAAAATTTAGCAACTGACGAAACTTTTTCTTTAATTTATAGTTATTAATAATAAAGCTGTTGTGGCGTTTATATGGAAAGCGATATAGAGCTTATGTTGAGGACAAAGGCTGGGGATGACGATGCATTTAGTGAGCTCATGAATAGGCATTATAAAGGGGTCTTGAATTATATATATAGGTTTACAAATTTGAAAGAAAATTCAGAAGATCTTGCACAGGAGGTATTCTTAAGAGTGTACCGCTCAGCAACAAAATATAGGCCTGAGGCCAAGTTTACTACTTGGCTATATAGAATTGCTACGAATGTAAGCCTCACTTATGTAAAAAAAAAGAACAAGAATGTAAGCCTAGATGAAATGAATGAGAAGACAGGAGAAATTGAGGACTCTGGTGTAGAAATATCAGATGATATAATTTATAGAAAAGAAATTAAGAATGTAATCTTTAGTGCTATGGAATCTTTGCCTGAAAGGGAAAAAGTTGCTATTATGCTTTGTAAGTATGAGGGACTTTCTTACGAAGAAACCGCAGATGTACTTGAATGCACTGTGGGGGCTGTGAAGGCCTATGTGCACAGGGGAAGGATGAAATTGGTAAATAAGTTGAAACCATATTTGACGGAGGAAGGAGAATATGGAGTGTAAAGACATCAAAGGAATACTCATACAGTATTCATTAGGCGATTTGGGGCAGGTTGAAAAAGTAGGTGTCGAGAAACATTTAGAAGAGTGTAATGAGTGCAGGCTTTACCTCTCTCAATCCAACGAGCTCTGGAATCTTCTTGATACGTGGGAAGAAGTTGAACCCGATGATAACTTTATATCTCAATTTTGGGATCAAGCTTCTATTGATGAAACGAAATATAAGCCTGGGTTCTTAAGTCAGTTAAGAAACTTTAAACTTAACTGGACATTAGCGGGAGCTATGGCTTCAATCTTCTTAGTAAGTATTATTACATTTGCTGTATTCAGTCCGGACACTACTAATACTCTATTTACAAGTGCAGATGAGCAGGATGAATTGATTTTGATAGAACTTGATAATGCCTTATCCCGAGAAACGGCTGATGTGCTTTCAATCTATGGGCCTTGGGATAATACCTTGGATGTTAATGGTAATGGAGGTATGAATTGAGAATATCACTGTTATTAGTTCTTTTTTTGTTTATTTTTACTTTAAATACGCAGGCTTTGCTCAATGCCAAATCTAATTATAAGTGGTGGAAAGATCCACAAATTGCTAGTGAGCTCGATCTTAGTAAAGGTCAAGTGAAAAGTATCGAGCGAATCTTTTCGTCCTACAGAAAAAGGATTATTCAGTATCGAAAACAACTTAGAAAAAGTGAAATAGAGCTTAGAAAAGAATTACGAAATCCTAATGCCAAAAAAGAAGAAGTGTTAAAGTTAATTGACACAATAGAAGATACAAAAGCCGCATACACCAGAACTAAGGTTGAGATGTATCTACAAGTTAAAGACGTACTCAAACCAGAACAAGTAAAGACACTTCACGAGATTAAAATCAGGTTTAGGCCCTATCATCGGTAATAATCAGAATTTTAACCATAAACCACAGCAATTCATACTTGTAATTTACCATAGGGGATATGGATATTGTTTGATATTTGTTAGTGGTGTGTTGAGAATACTATAATTTAAACTTGCGATATTCTGAGATATTGCACATGGACGGACATTGTGCGCTTCTTGCTCAATCGTATGGAATTGGGTAATATCTCTATGATGAAAGCGGGTCTAACCCGCTTTTTTTAATTTTTGGGGATATTACAAGCAATAATATTAAGATTATAGAATAAAGGTTCTATACCATGGATTCTTTTGAAGAAAATATTATATATAACATTAAAGAATTGTTGGAACCTATTCTCTTTGAAAAGAATCTTGAGTTATTTGATTTGGAATACCAAGGTCAAGGCCACAGGGGAGTGTTGAGAGTATTTATTGATAAAGAAGAGGGAGTAACGATAGATGATTGTACCGTGATAAGTAGGGAACTCGGAACTCTTTTGGATGTTCATGAGGTAATACCGGGTTCATATACACTTGAAGTTTCTTCTCCTGGACTTACAAGACCCCTAAAGAAACCAAGTGATTATGTAAGATTCAAGGGTAAGGCAGTAAAGATTAAGACGATAGAGGATATCGAAGACAAAAATATTTTTACAGGAAAACTCTTAGATTTTAAAGATGAAACTGTATACATTGAAACAGACGGGACTAATTATTTAATACCGTATAGTAAAATAGAGAAGGCAAACTTGGAATTGGATTTTTAGAGGGAGATTTGCAATGTCAGAACTAACTGAATTAACTCGTGTAATGGATTCTGTTTGTAAGGATAAGGGTATTAAGAAGGGGGAAATAGTTTCAGCTGTAGAAGAGGCGGTATTGTCGGCTGCGCAGAAATTATTTAGGATGCGGGATTTGGAAAAAGAGCTTGAAGTTCACTTTAATGAAGATGATGGAGATGTAGAGCTATTTGAATTTAAGACTGTAGTGGAAGATGTTGAGGAAGCTGAATTGGAAATCAGTGTTGAGGAAGCAGTCGATCTTGATCCGGAAGCTGAACTTGGTGATCAGATAGGTGTGAAGATTAATCCTGATTTTACTAGAATTGCTATACAGAATGCTAAGCAGAGAATACTTCAAAGTATTAAAGAGGCGGAAGGTAAAGTAATTTATGAGGAGTTTAAGAATAGAAAAGGGGACCTTATTAGCGGTATCGTAAGAAGGGTTGAAAGAAGAAATATTATTGTTGATCTGGGAAAAACGGAGGCCTTCCTCCCACCAGAGCAGCAAGTTCAAAGAGAGTACTATAAACCCAAAGAGCGCATAAGAGCACTTCTGGTTGATATTAAGGAAACAAAACGGGGGCCGCAGTTGATTTTATCCCGCTCTCACAGGGATTTTGTGAGGAAGCTGTTTGAATCTGAAGTTCCTGAGATTGGTGATCAAATTGTAGAGATTAAAGCCCTATCCAGAGATCCTGGAGGACGTACTAAGATTGCTGTTGTGTCAAACGATCAAGATGTAGATCCTGTGGGCGCATGTGTTGGAATGCGTGGAGCAAGAGTTCAGAACGTTATTCAGGAGCTCAGAGGAGAGAAGGTAGACATAGTTCCTTGGTCACCCGATCCTGCCAGGTTTGCATGTAATGCACTTTCGCCTGCGGCTGTCAGTAAAGTTATTATTGATGATGAAAATAAATCTATGGAAATCATAGTTGATGATGATCAGCTATCCTTGGCAATAGGAAGAAGAGGGCAGAATGTCAGGCTTGCATCTCAATTGACAGAATGGCGAATCGATATTAAAACTGACTCTCAGATTAAGCGTGAGCAGCAAGATGTTGTTTCTCTCTTGATGTCGCTTCCTAATGTTAAAGAAGTTACGGCGAATCTCTTATATGGTGATGGATTCCATAAATTGGAGGACATAGCATTTTCTGATTCTGAAACTCTCATAAAATCAGGGGGTTTAAAAGATGAGGAAGAAGCTGAGAAACTGCAAACTGCAGCTAGGATTTTTCTTAAGGATAAATTGGATCAAATGACATACTCTGAAGAGACTCTACAGGAACCACAAGAGGAACCTTTGGCGGAACAAGAATAAAGAGCGGAGTTTAGGAGAGGTTGGTTTAAGAGCTTCTTAAAGTATAATTAACATTTCTCAATTTTTTAAGACATCTAAGGATCATATTGCTTTAGCTCTCTTTTGCATAGTTAACTAAACTTTGGTAGCCTTTCTTAGATAAACTCAAAGTTTATAATTTAAAATGATTGATTTTGTTAAATGACGGATGTGTATATATGACAAATATAAGAGTTTACGAACTCTCTCGTGATATAGATAAACCTAGTAAAGAAATAGTAAAAGTTGCTAAAGGTTTAGGTATATCTGTGAAAAGTCACGCCAGTTCTATTTCAGCTGAAGAAGCAAAAAAAATTATAGATAAAATTGGAGCGCAGAATAGCAATGAACCTCAAGCTCAAAAAACTCCGAGTGAAGAGATGGAAAAAGTTAGAGTATTCCGAACTGAAAGCGGTGAAGAAGTAGTTGAGAGAAGAAAAGGTTCTAGAGTCGTTCTACGTAGGAAGAAAAAAGTAATAGAGCCTGAAGCTGAAAAAATAGACATAGCACCTATTCCAAGTACGCCAGATACAATAGAAGGACTTGAGCAAATTGAAGCTAAAGTACAGCAAGAGGATGTAGTGCAGGAAACCCAAGCTCAGGAAGAAAATCAGAAACAAAATGTAGATCTGGCTGATAAAACTGAATTTGCACAAGGAGTCACTGAAGAATTTAAGGACGAATCCTTAGATATTAAAGAAATCAAATCGGATAGCGTTAAACACATAAAAGATAAAACTGAAAAAGAAGCCCAGGATGAGACTGCAAAGAAATTTAAGAAAAAAGGTAAAAAGGTAAAGCCTAAACGTGAAGAGATAATCGATGAGGATACTCTTGAAGAATTGAGAAAAGCCTTTAGAGCCAAACTTCCCGGAAAGAGAAGAGAGTACCTGGTAGAAGGAGGACGTTCTAAGCCAAGATCAACTTCCAATAGTGCCCAAAGAGGAAGAACTTCAGATAGGCGTTCAAGGGATAATTTGAGATCAACGAAACCTTCAATTGGAGGAGATGTCTCAGCTGATATTATCCCATTTCCAGCTAGATCCTCAAAACGTGTTGTTAAAATCGGTGAATCGATTAATGTTGGTGAGCTTGCCAAGTTGATGAGCCTTAAGGCAGGCGAATTAATTAGAAAACTTATATCTTTGGGTGTTACCGTTACAATAAATCAAAGTATCGATCATGAAACAGCAGCTCTACTTGCCCAAGAGTACGGTTTTGAAGTACTTGTTGACATCTTTGAAGAAGAAGATCTTCTTCTAGAAGCTGATGATACTACAGATAATGAACTTTCTCCACGTCCCCCGGTAGTGACTGTAATGGGACATGTGGATCATGGGAAAACCACACTGCTGGATACAATTAGAAAGGCCAAAGTTGCTGAAGGTGAAGCTGGAGGAATTACACAGCACATCGGTGCTTATTCTGTAGAAGTTAACGGTAGGAAAGTTGCATTTGTCGATACACCTGGACATGAAGCTTTTACTGCAATGAGGGCCCGCGGGGCAAAGGTTACAGATGTTGTAATTCTTGTTGTTGCTGCTGATGATGGTGTTATGCCTCAAACTGTTGAGGCAGTGAATCATGCTAAGGCAGCTGAAGTTCCTATAATTGTAGCAGTAAACAAAATAGATAAACCTGATGCTGAACCTGAAAAAATTAAACGAGAACTTTCGGAATTAGGATTACTTTCAGAAGATTGGGGTGGAGATACTCTTTTCGCAGAGGTTTCTGCTAAAGAAAATACAGGTATTAAGGAATTACTAGAGCTTGTCTTACTCCAGGCCGATATACTTGAGCTTAAAGCGGATAATGGAAAAAGAGCCAATGGTTTTGTCATTGAGGCCATCTTGGATAAGGGCAGGGGACCGGTTGCTACTGTAATTGTTAGCGAAGGAACTCTTCGGGTTGGAGATACGGTTGTGGCCGGAACAACTTATGGAAAGGTTAGAGCGCTTATTGATGATAAAGGGGGAAGGGTAGATGAGGCAGGACCCTCAATTCCGGTCGAAGTAATGGGCTTTTCTGGAGTTCCACAGGCTGGAGAGCGTTTTTATGCAGTTGAAGATGAGAAGGTAGCTAAAGATGTCGTTGCCCATAGAGAAACAAAGCAAAGAGAGGCACTAGCAGCTAAGGAAATAAGGCCTTCACTTGAGAATTTATTTGAAGCACTCGAGGAAGAAGAGGTAAAAGAGCTTGCATTAATTATCAAAGCCGATACTCAGGGGTCGGTAGAGGCGGTTAGAGAGTCAATAATCAAATTAAGCACTGATAAATGCCAGGTAAAAATAGTTCACTCTGGAGTTGGGGGAGTGAACGAAACCGATGTAATTCTAGCCAGTACTACAAATGCAATCATAGTTGGATTTAATGTCAGACCTGATGTAAAAGCTCTAAAGTTATCTGAGAGAGAAGGAATTTCTCTTGAACTCCATACTATAATATACAACCTGATAGATAGAGTCAGAAATTCTATGGAAGGGCTTTTAGATCCTATCATAGAAGAAAAGATTACCGGTCATGCCGAGGTTAAGGAAACTTTTAATATTTCAAGAATTGGCACAATTGCTGGCTGTGTGGTTAATGATGGGAAGGCTACAAGGGACAGTAATGTTAGGATTTTAAGAGACAGTGTAGTAATATTTGAGGGCAAACTCTCATCCCTTAAACGTTTTAAAGATGATGCAAAAGAAGTAAATACGGGTTATGAGTGCGGTATTACAATTGAACGATTTAACGATGTTAAGGTCGGAGATACTTTTGAGTTCTTTATGTTTGAAGAATTTAAACAAGAGCTTTAATAGTAAATGGTAATAGGAATATTAAGATTTGATTTATATATGGATGGTAATAGATCGCTTAAAGATAAAAGGCGGATCCTAAAAAGCTTGATTCACAGAGCAAAATCCAGATATAACAACATTTCAATTGCTGAAGTAGGTTCAAATGATCTCTTGCAAAAAGCAACGATTGGAATCTCATTCGTTAGCAATGATAAACGCCATGTGAATTCTATCCTTGATCAGGTTACTGGCTTTATAGAATCAACAGGGGTTGTTCAAATGGGAAGCCGTGAGCTTGAAATAATAAATTTTTAGAGGGAGTTTTCTTTGCCACCTACTTTTAAAAGGGCAGCTAGAGTTTCGGACTTAATCATTAAAGAAGTATCGCAAATGATCCTTAGAGGTGAGGTAAAGGACCCACGTGCCAGCTTAGCCTTTATTACGGGTGTAAAAGTATCGGATAATCTGAGCCTTGCAAGTATATTCTTTTCTGTTATGGAAGATGGCGTAGATAAAGATGAGGTTCTTAAAGGTCTCCAAAGCGCAAAGGGGTTCATTAAAACGAGGCTTTCCAAGAAATTAAAAATGAGAAAAATTCCTGATTTAGAGTTTAAATTTGATATAGCTCTTGAAACGGGCTATAAAGTGGATGAAGTACTTAGAGAGATTGGTGCTGATGAATGAACTTGAGAAGGTCCTGGATCTAATCAGGGAATCAAAAAAAATACTTATTACCTCTCATCAAAATCCTGATGGCGATGCGCTGGGCTCCATGCTGGGTCTAGGGTTGGGGCTCGAAAAAATTGGAAAGAACGTTAAATTCTACAGTAAAGATGGTGTGCCCGAGATTTTGGAATTCCTTCCTCATTCTGATAAAATCGTGAGTTCTATAAATGAGATAGAAGGTCCTTTTGACGTTGCATTTGCCGTGGATTGTACTGGTACCAACAGGGCGGGCAAAGAATTTGAAGATTATGCAAGATCAGATAACTGTAAAAAGGTAGTCATTATTGATCACCATGAGACTAGTGATTCTTCAGCTGACTTACACCTGCTTGATCAAACCGCTTCTTCAACCGGAATGATGATTTATACAGTATTAAAAGCTTTGGATATAGAAATGGATGAGTCTATTTCACAAAATATCTATACCACTATTGTTAGTGATACAGGTTCTTTTAGCTACTCAAATACTAATTCGGATACTTTGAAAGTAGCTGCTGAACTAGTTCAAGGTGGAGCGGATCCTTCTCAGATATCACAAGCTCTTTATGAGAATGAACCCTTAAGAAAGATCGAACTTCTAAAATTGGTTATTCCTACTCTAGATATTACTGAAAATAAAAATATTGCATCGATTTTTGTTGATAAAGATATGTTTCAGGAAACCGGTACTACAAGGGAAGACACTGAAGGGATGGTCAATATACCACGTAGTATAAAGGGGGTCGAAGTTGCTATATTATTCAGGCAAGAGGGAGATTCGGAGTGGAAAATGAGTCTAAGATCCAAGGGAAATCTAAATGTAGCAAAGATTGCTGAGAGCTTTGGCGGCGGAGGCCATGCTAGAGCTGCCGGGTGCTCGGTTCAAGGTAATATTGTGGATGTTAAAAATAAAGTAATTAGCACTATCGAAGAGGCTCTAGGATGAACGGTGTGCTTGTCCTCGATAAACCCAAGGGAATTACATCTCATAAGGCAGTATCTGAGGTGAATAAGATTATTAAGGCCAAACGTGCTGGACATACCGGTACACTTGACCCCTTCGCCACAGGAGTATTGCCTATTTGTTTTAATAAGGCTACAAAAATAATTCCGTATATGAAGAATGATTTTAAGAAATATGAAGCGCTTATTCATCTTGGTATATCAACTGACACATTGGATAATACAGGGCAAGTTATCAAAGAGCTCGATCCTGGAATTTTAAATAAAAGTGCTGTAATTGATGTATTTTCTAAATATAAGGGTAAAATTAATCAAATTCCTCCCATGTTTTCAGCTATAAAAAAAGATGGTGTTAGGCTATATAAATTAGCGAGGAAAGGAATAGAGGTTGAAAGAACTCCTAGAGAAGTAACTATTAATCGAATAGAGCTGTTGGAGTTTAATCCGCCGTTTATTAGGTTTATGGTAGAATGCTCTCGGGGCACTTATATTAGAGTACTTGCATCGGACATTTCCAATGATCTAGGATGCGGGGGGCATTTAACTGATCTTAGAAGAATTGAAAGCGATGGATTTACGATAGAAGAAGCTGTAACAATAGAAGATATTAAGAGTGGGCATATTGAATTAAAATCATTAAATGATGTCCTATCACATATGAAAGAGGTAAAAGTCTCTTCTGATTTGGCCAGTCAAATCAGGCTGGGCAAACAAATTAAGAAATCTCATATGAATTTAAATGACCTCCCAGACTTTGAAGCTGGAGATCATTTAAAGTTTTATGAGAATTTGAGCTTGGTTTCCATAACTCAGGCAAAGGTGGATTCATCTGAGCTGGGTGATTTGGATGACCAAACGATTGTTTTTAAATTACTCAGAGTGTTTAATTAATTACGCCAGAGTTAAATGCGGCTGAGTTAATAATGCGGGTTAAATAATGGTGGGTTAAATAATGATAGAAAGAAGGAGGCAGTAAATGGCGCTTGATACAGAGGATAAATCTCAAATAATCAGCGAGTTTGCAGTTCATGACAAAGATGTTGGTTCTCCTGAAGTTCAGGTAGGCATTCTTTCTCGTAGAATAGCAGATCTCACTGTTCATATGAGTAATGCACCCAAGGATTTTCATTCCAGACGTGGACTTGTACTCCTTGTTGCCAGAAGAAGAAGGTTATTAAATTACATTAAAAAGAGCAGCCCGGAAAAATATCCGGGACTCATACAAAGACTCGGACTGAGAAAGTAGAGTTATTAAGGAGGAAGTGTATTGATTATTAAACCTAAGAAGGTTGAAGCTCAGGTATTTGGTACAACATTTGGGCTTGAAACCGGAACACTTGCAAAACAGACTAGTGGTGCTGTATTAGCTCGCTATGGGGATACTGTAGTACTGGCTACACTAGTTGCTGCGAAGGAAAAAACAGAAGGTGAAGATTTCTTACCTTTAACGATTAATTATCAGGAAAAATCTGCTGCGGCCGGGAAGATACCGGGGGGATTTTTTAAAAGAGAAGGAAGACCTAATGAAAAAGAAGTTCTAACTTCAAGACTTATAGATAGACCTATTAGACCCCTAATTCCTAAGGAATTTACATATCAGACTCAAATAATTATTACGGTGTTTTCATCTGATCTGGACCATGATCCTGATGTATTATCTGTAACCGCGGCATCAGCGGCACTTATGGTCTCAGATGTTCCTTTTGCCGGTCCTATTGCTGCTGTTAGGGTCGCTCGAGTGGGAGGAGAGTTTATTTGTAATCCTATAAAGAGTGAAATTGAAGAAAGTGACATGAATATTATTGTCGCCGGGACTAAGGAAGCTATCGTCATGGTTGAAGGGGGGGCAAATGAAGTTTCTGAATCTGACATTGTGGATGCTCTTATGTTTGCTCATGAAAGTATTCAAGAGTTCATAAAGGTTCAAGAGGATTTAGTCTCTGGAATGGACATAGAAAAACGTGTGCTCGATCCACTAGAAGAAGATGAGGATTTTAATAATAAAGTTATTTCTTTTGCCGAGGACAAATTAAAAGAAACAATCACGATATCATCTAAAACAGAAAGAAATGACAGTATAAAGAAAGTTTATAGTGATACGGAAGAGCATATAAGTTCTTTATACCCTGATACTGAAGTAGATATCTCAAAAGTCTTTGAAAAATTATTAAAAGAATCCGTAAGAGGACTCATAGTAAATGACAAGAAGAGACTTGATAATAGAGGATACACAGATGTCAGACCGATAAGCGGCGAGGTTGGTTTTCTTCCCCGAGTCCACGGTTCTGCAGTTTTTACCAGAGGGGAGACTCAAGCTGCCGTTACCGTAACTCTAGGAACCAAATATGACGAGCAGAGAATAGATTCTCTTGAAGGTGACATTACAAAGACCTTTATGCTGCACTACAATTTTCCACCATACAGCGTGGGTGAAACTTCATTCAGATTAGGCCCAGGGCGTAGAGAGATAGGGCATGGAGCACTTGCGGAAAGAGCGCTTGCTTCAGTTCTGCCTAATAGAGAAGATTTTCCCTACACTCTGCGTATAGTATCTGAAATTCTTGAATCAAACGGTTCATCTTCAATGGCCACTGTATGTGGTGGAACTTTATCCATGCTGGATGCGGGTATTCCGATAAGAGCATCTGTTGGCGGCATAGCTATGGGACTAATAAAAGAAGAGGACGATTTTGTGATCCTATCAGATATTTTAGGAGACGAAGACCATTTGGGAGATATGGATTTTAAAGTTGCCGGCACTACTAAGGGTATAACGGCTCTCCAAATGGATATTAAGGTTACCGGAGTGACTAGAGAGATCCTTACAAAGGCGCTAGATCAGGCTAAAGATGGTAGATTGCATATTTTATCTGAGATGGACAAAATAATGTCGGCACCAAGAGAAGATATATCTCAATATGCCCCTAGAATTGTTACGATGCAAGTCGAGCAGAGCAAGATTAAAGACGTAATTGGATCCGGCGGTAAAACGATTAAGAAGATTGTTGAGTTGACTGGGGTGCAGATTGATATAGACGACTCAGGGACTATAAATATTGCCTCTCCAGATGGAGAAGCTTGTAAAAAAGCAATCAAAATCATAGAAGGGATTGTTGAAGAAATGGAAGTTGGTAAAGTTTATCTTGGAACAGTAAAGAGGATTTTAGATTTTGGGGCAATAGTTGAACTTGCTAACGGAAAAGACGGGCTAGTACATATTTCCGAGCTTGAACCCAAAAGAGTCGAAAAAGTTACTGATATTCTTCAGGAAAATGACGAGTTATTAGTTAAATGTATCGAGAAAGGGCGCGATGGAAAGATTAGGCTAAGCAGAAAACAAGCCCTGGACGAGAACATAGAGGATTATAGGGGATAGTGCATTATAGAAACAAGTTTATCTTGGAATAAGTCGAACTTATTTGAACTTAGGACAAATTTTGTTTTTAAATATGAAGTAATTAATTCAGAAAGTGAAACCTGATAAACCCAAGCTGATTGTTGTTTTGGGTCCTACTGCTGTAGGAAAGAGCGCTGTTGGCATTGATATGGCTAAGAAGCTAGGTGGAGAGATTATCAATGCCGATTCCCTCCAAGTTTATAAATATCTTGATATAGGTACGGCTAAACCTAGCTCAGAAGAGCTTAGAGAAGCAAGACATCATCTGATAGATATCGTAAGTCCCGATGAAGATTTCAATGCGGGCATGTTCAGAAGCCGTGCCGCTTCCGTCATCGGAAACCTATACAACAGCGGCAAGAATATAATAATTGTAGGGGGGACTTATCTTTATGTTAAGGTTCTACTTTCAGGTCTTATAGAAGGCTTGCCAGCTAATCAGGAAATAAGAGATAACATAAAAAAATTAAGGTCTATTTTCGGACTCCCATATGTATATGACAGGCTCTGTTTGCTCGATTCGGAATCGGCATCAAAAATCCATCCCAATGATTATGTGAGGATTGAAAGAGCACTTGAAGTTAACTATCTAACAGGACAAAAGATGTCTGAACTACAATCACGACATAGCTTTCACGAGCAAGACTTTGAGTATCTAAAAATCGGCATTTCCCTGTATAGGGAATCACTCAGAGAACGGATTGACGAAAGAGTCGATGCTATGATGGAAGCCGGACTTGTAGATGAAGTTAAAAGACTTAGAGATATGGGCTATACAAGTGACTTAAAACCAATGCAGTCAATTGGTTATAAGGAGATAAATCAATTCCTTGACGGAGATGTCGATCTTGAAAGGGCTATAGAGTTAATAAAACGCGATACTAAGAGATTTGCTAAGCGTCAGATGACATGGTTAAACAAAGATAAGGAAATCAAATGGTTTGAACCCGACAGTGATAATGAGCAGATTCTTAATCTTGCCGGGAAGTTTTTCGAAGGTCATCACAAAGAGTAACTAACTTAGGAGTCGCCCTTTTCTAATTCTTCTTCGATTCTCTTTATGTAATCATTATCTACTTCGGGTCTAGTGTTCTCAGAAGTATGTTTATCGTCGTTTTTATTGCTTTGAGATTTGTATAAAAATAATATTATTCCTAATCCCCCAAACACTATTGCAACCCCAGGCAAAAGCCATAATAGCCAATTAATACCTTTTGGCGGCGGGGAAGCTAGAATTGACTCTCCGTAGCTGTTTACGAAGTAAGCTAAGATCTCTTCTTTAGATTTTCCCTCTTCTAGCTGCTTTCTAATTATATCTCTCATATCATGGGCGAGGTTTGAGTTAGATTCTCCAACGCTTTGTCCTTGGCAAACCGGGCACATGAGAAGATATGCAATTTCTTTAACCTGATCATCAATACTTTTAGCCGCTGATGCATCAAGCACAGCAGCTATAATAAAAAAGGTGATTAGAAGAGTATGCAAAATGAATTTATTATAGGCATTATTTGGGTTCATATTCAATTCTTTATTTGTTAGGATTCATTATTATTGGGTACCTGAGCTCTAAGGACGAAATAATCGATAATCTGCTCTGTTAATGGTCCCGTAAATTTGTCTCTGACATTTCCAGAAGGATCGATAAAATATGTTTCAGGAACTCCCCCTACTCCGTAGTCAACCTGGATTTCCTCATCAGGGTCCGTAGCGTGGGGGTAACCGCCGCCGAATTTTTTGAGATATGAAAGGGCATTTGAATTTTCATCCCATACGTTAACCCCAATAAATACTACGTCCTTGTCCTTATATTTCTGCCATGACCTCTCAAGCGCTCCCGCTTCCTGTCTACATGGCATACACCAGGACGCCCAGAAATTGAGAAGCACCGTCTTTCCTTTTAAATCGGACAACTTCAAATCTTTTCCATCAAATGTTTTTAAAGTGAATTCAGGGGCTTTATTACCAACTAAAGGGGAAGTTTTAATATTGACCCGATTTCCAAAAATTGCATACCCCATAAGGGATATAAGGCCCAATATTCCTATTAATACAATTACTTTTCCTGAAGTGCTTAAAATTTTCATTTCGTAATTAGGGTTACTGCATATTTTAAAAATATAGTATAGCTAATGTTATAGCAGAGTTCGATTAGTGTTTATGTTTATAGAACTCCTCATCTTCAGGAGGGATATCAAAATCAAATGACCCGTTGTTCTTAAGCGCATCGTAGTCTTCAGGAGTGAGATCGGGCAGCTGTTTTAAGAAAGCCACTATAGACCAGATCTCCTGATCGCTATGAGACAAACCAAAAGCAGGCATTCCAGTCATCTTTATTCCGTTTTTGGTTATCCAGAATAGTTCGATCGAGCTTAGCTCTTCAACCTCTTCTGCAAGGTCAGGAGGGCTTGGATTAAATCCTTCAGCCGGTTCGGTTCCAGGCGCCCCATGACAGCCGGCACACATATTTTCATAATGATCAAATCCCGCCTTCACAAGCGAATCATCGCTTAGCTTAGGTCGTGTAATATGTTCTGAATGTTTTTTTATGGAATATTTTTTAGCTGTATTAAATACCCATTCAACTAATAGGGAATGAGGCTCTGTTGCCGCAATGTTATAAGTTCCCGAATAAATAAATACTATCATACCGGCAATTAAAAGTATCAAGACAAATATAACAGTTTTAATAAAACCCATGTATAGATCCCCCGTTTATTTTAAATAATATATGAACATAAGGTGTGTAATATGATTGAGACATTACTTGATTTTACTATTGTATCGATATGTTGGAATTTGATCTAACAACTATACTATCATAAATTAATAGAGTTTTGCAGTTTTTTATAATCTAATTTGTATACCTCCACCACCCCCAAACTCAGAATAATATTGCCCAACGAGTGATAACCATTTATTAATCAAGATAGCCCCACCTGCTTTCCATTCCCATTTGCTCTCCGTATCATACTGAAGTTCTCCAAAAGCGCTTAATCTGCTTGTCAGCCGTATTTCCTTATCTAAAATTATTCTTAAGTCCGCGTCGGTGTCTATCCATACCGTGCTGTCTATCAGAAGTGGCAAAAGATATCTTATCCCAAAAATCCCCCGGGTTTTCTGTTCTTCATTAGTGATATCAGCGCCTCCGAATACTGTAATAAATCGGTTGATATACCTGTTATAGGTGAGCTCAATCTCGTATTCTTCATCCTCCCAACCAGCTTCCCATCTGGCGCTGATTATGTTTCTAGTATTAGATATTACAGCTATTCCGTCTGTCATCTGGCTTAGAATAGTAACGTCAGCCCAGTAATAAAGAGGGTCTCGGTACAGTTTTGGTCTTATCTCTTTAATATCAGGGTCTATAACCGATCCTTCATAACTAACAATTCGCGACATCCCGGATAACATATGATAGAGAACATGACAGTGGAAAAACCAATCTTTCTCCTCATTTGCTTCAAATTCGATTACTGCACTGCCAAGCGGCGGGACATCGACGGTGTGTTTTAAGGGCGAGTATTCACCCTGGTCATTCAGTACCCTGAAAAAGTGGCCGTGAAGGTGCATGGGGTGGTGCATCATGGTCTTGTTTACAAGTACGAACCTTACATTTTCCCCCTTACGTATTAATATCTTGTCGTCTTCACTTAATGTCTTACCGTTTATTGTCCATATATAGCGCTCCATATCTCCAGTAAGATTTAGCACTACTTCTCTTGTCTTATTCTCAGGAGGCAATTCAGTGGATTCCAAAGAACGTAGCTTATTATATGGAGGAAGCGGCCTAGGGTTCTCAACCATTTTCATTGTTTCTGACATACTCATTTCCATTGAATCGTTTCCCATATTCCCGTGCGTCATGCCTTTCATATCATGTGTTTTACGGTCTGAATCACTACGATCCATTTCCATACCGGGGTCCTTGTTCATATGATGGGAGTGATCCATTTTGTATAGGTTGGGTTTGGGAATATCTTGAGCCAATACCTGCTCACCCTCCCCGATAAACAATGACGCATGACCCGATCCGTCTTGAGCTGTCGCCCGGAATTCGTAAGCTCCTTCTTCAGGTACGTTTAAGAGTACATCGTATGTCTCGGCGATAGCAATTAACAGTCTATCAACATCAATCGGTTCAACATCGACGCCGTCAGCTGAAATTATTTTCATATCGCCGCCTGCGTAATTTAAATAAAAATATGTTGAAGCGCCTGCGTTAATTATTCTGAGACGCACTGTTTTACCCGGTTCCACTTTAAGAGTGGACATGGGCTCTCCGTTTATTAAAAAACTGTCATAAGCGACATCGGATATATCCATTGGAGGCATTCTTCTAAGTGACCGCTTTAGATTTTCGATGATGGCTTTATTTTTTATTACGCCCAGTAGTGTCTGCGTACTACCCTTTCTATAGGACTGATATTCACTCCCTCTTTTTAAATCTCTTAGAACCTCGTTTGGGTTTTGGTCCGTCCAGTCTGATAAAACAATTACATGGTCAATATCCGGCTCTTGTATATCAACTCTTTGCTCTAATGGTTCTATAACAATTGATCCGTAAACACCTAGTTGTTCCTGAAGGCCGGTGTGTGAGTGGTACCAGTATGTTCCATGCTGCTTGATAGGAAATTCGTATGTATACGTCATACCTGGTTTAATTGGCGGCGTGGTAAGATAAGAAACGCCGTCTGCTCTATTCGGAACTAATACGCCGTGCCAGTGTACGGATGTATTCATATCCATATTGTTCTTTACGTATATTCTTGCTATATCGCCTTCTTTAAAATACAGCGTTGGTCCGGGAATAGAGTTGTTAACAGACATCGCACGCTTTTCTTTTCCGGTGTAATTGACAGTTTTGTAATCTATTTCCAGATTATACTCTTTAACTTCAGCATTTGCCTTTTTAGGGGAAAATGATGCCGCAGCTATTATCAACACTAATAAAACAATTTTTCCCATTCTAAATTTCATATCTATCTCCATACGAAATAATTCTTTTAGGTAAAAAATATAAAGACTCCATTCTACTCTTGATTTGAATAAAGAGCAGCAAGTCAGAATTGAATGGAGATTAAATTAGAAAAGTAGAATTTAAGACTTGTAAGTCGGGTGGATCGTGCTCACTTAAAGAACGGTCCTTAAACTTTGTGTCATATTTTGCAATAATAAGATTTGGAATTATAGCTCTTGGTATGTCAGTATTGTAAACTTTCACATATTCATGAGCTGTGTTATTTATAAGTGACTCAAAACAGCAGGAAGAGTGATTCTCTAGTGTTTGGTTAAAATCTTGTACAATATTAATGATATAGGACGTGTCATCGTGATCCATTGTGTGGCAGCTCTCTTCAACTTGCTCTACTGAAGCATAAGAAGGCAAGCTTGCACATAAGCCGCTGTAACAGACAATAATGTTTAAGATTAGAAACAGGCTAAATGCTTTCATGATTTCCCTACATGATATAATATGAACTGAAAGTCCTATGTCAACCTGCTGTCCTGAATTATACATATAATGATGTTACTTTGTTTCCTTAAATCTCAAAGTATGTATAGACTGTAATAATTATGGGAAAGCTAATAATTGTTTCCAACCGATTGCCCGTCACTGTTTCAAAGAAAAAATCCAAGTTTAGTTTTCAACCAAGCGTTGGGGGTCTCGTAACAGGTGTTGGTTCACTTGAAATGTCTAAGGAACAAATCTGGATAGGCTGGCCCGGTATAACTCTTTCGGGATACAGTACCAAATCTGATACCAGGGAATTAAATGACATATTGGCTGAGCAGAATTATCATCCTGTTTTTCTTAAAAGGAATGATTTCGAGAACTACTACCAGGGATTTTGTAACGAGATAATCTGGCCGTTATTTCATTATTTTGCTCAATACGCAAATTACGAGAAAAGCTATTGGGATAGTTACAAGAGGGTAAACGAGGCTTTTAGCCAGGCTGTGTTGGAAGTTGCAGGAGATGATGACGTAATATGGATTCACGACTATCATTTAATGCTTTTGCCAGGGCTTATTAGAAAAAAAATGCCAAAGGTTAAAATTGGTTTTTTTCTTCATATTCCTTTCCCATCTTCAGAAATATTTCGTTTAATCCCCTGGTGCGCAGAGATACTAGATGGCCTTCTCGGGTCTGATTTAATAGGTTTTCACACATTTGACTATGCCCGTCATTTTCTTGAGAGCGCAAGGCGTGTTTTGGGCTATGAGCATACATTAGGGCAGATTACCCTAGGTAATCATGTCGTAAAAGTCGATACATTTCCAATGGGCATAGATTATGAGAAATTTTCAAAGGCTCCTGAAAATAAAGATGTACGATCGAGTATATCTAAGCTTAGAGAAGGTATTAAGGAAGATTACAAAGTCATATTGTCTATTGATCGTCTCGATTATACAAAGGGGATTCCTGAGCGTCTTAAAGCATTTGATGATTTTCTAGATAGAAATCCTAAGTATAAGGGAAGAGTTATATTTATAGTAGTGGCTGTTCCCTCACGTACCGAGATGGAGCATTACAGACTATTAAAAGAACAGGTTGATAATCTTGCGGGAAGAATTAACGGTAAACACGGCACAATAGGTTGGGTGCCAATATGGTACATGTACCGTTCTTTTGATTTCAAGGATCTAACGGCTCTCTACTGTATTGCTGATGTACTTTTTCTGACCCCGCTCAGAGATGGCATGAATTTAGTCGCAAAAGAGTATGTTGCTACTAGGAACAATGAAGATGGCGTTCTTATTCTGGGTGAGATGGCGGGTACCGCAAAAGAGCTTGGAGAAGCATTAATCATTAATCCTAATGATTTGCAAGGAACTTCGAATGCTCTCAAAAAAGCGATCACAATGCCGATCAATGAGCAAAAACGAAGAATGAGAAGTATGCAAGGACGACTTGAGCGATACGACGTGAAGAGATGGGCACACGATTTTATGGATAGAATCTACCATATAAAAGAAGTTCAAAAACAACTGATCTCAAAAGGATTATCCCAATCCAGGCGCAATAAGCTATTAGAGAGTTTTAAAAGGAGCAAAAAGGCACTATTTTTGCTAGATTATGACGGAACCTTGATGCCTTTTAATGAAAGACCTGAAAAAGTGAAGCCGGATCGTGAACTAAAGGACTTACTTGGCTCTTTATCTCGCCATTCAGATAATCAAGTTGTAATAATAAGCGGAAGGGATAGGAAGACATTGGACAGGTGGGTTTCAAATGTCTCAAACGGCTTAGTTGCGGAACACGGGGTATGGATAAAAGAAAAAAAATTCTGGAAAATGATCGAAATGCTATCTGATGAATGGAAAGATGAGATTAAACCGATTCTTGAAGTATTTGTAGATAGAACACCGGGCTCATTTATAGAGGAAAAAGATTTCTCCCTGGTTTGGCATTTCCGCAAGGTAGATCCTGCTTTATCTATAGTTAGGGTAGGGGAGCTTAAGGATGTGCTTCTCCACATTACTGCCAATCTCAATGTTGGGGTATTGGAAGGGAATAAAGTGATTGAGGTTAAGGATACTGGAATAAATAAGGGGAAAGCTGCAATGTATTGGATGTCTAAGGCAAGATGGGATTTCATACTGTCAATTGGAGACGACTGGACCGATGAAGACATCTATGAAGTTCTTCCCGAGTGGGCATATTCTATTAAAGTTGGTTTTGGCCCGACCAAGGCCAGATTCAACTTGCCCTCATATCGGGAAGTAAGGGAACTTTTAAAAGATCTAATAACAAAAAAGTCTAAAGTGTAATTTACATATTCGGGAGAAAGAGATGGAGTATATAAAGATAAAGGGAACCGATATCGAGTCCTCACGTATTGGATTGGGCGCATGGGCGATAGGGGGCTGGCTTTGGGGAGGAAGTGAAGAGAAAGAGTCTATTGATACAATTCATACAGCGCTGGATAATGGGATTACTTTAATAGATACGGCAGCAATCTACGGGTTCGGTAGATCAGAAGAGATCGTGGGTAAGGCTGTATCCGAATATGGCTGTAGGGATAAGATAATAATTGCTACAAAAGCGGGGCTCGACTGGACTTCCGGCAAGATTTATAGAAACTCAACAAAGGAGCGAATTTATAAAGAAGTTGATGACTCTTTAGAGCGACTCCAGACTGATTATATAGACATCTATCAGATACATTGGCCTGACTTTGAGACCCCTTTTGAAGAAGCGGCTGAAGCCATGTATGAGCTTCATAAGAGCGGCAAGATTAGGGCGATAGGTGTTAGCAACTATAATACTGAGCACAAGGATATTTTCCGTGAAATTTCACCGCTCCACACATCGCAACCTCCTTATAATCTGTTTGAGCGTGGTATAGAAGATGATATCTTTCCTTATTGTAAGGAGCATGGAATCACTATGTTGCTCTACGGTTCAATATGCCGTGGGCTCTTGAGCGGTAGGATGAACTCTCAAACGACGTTTGAAGGGGATGATATCAGGAAGGTCGACCCAAAATTCAAGCAGCCGCGGTTTGCCCAGTATTTAAATGCTATTCAGAAGTTAGACAACTTTGCACAGGAAAACTACAATAAACGGGTAATACATTTAGCCCTTCGCTGGGTGCTGGACAAAGCGGACTCGGATATAGCGCTATGGGGAGCACGCCGGCCTTCTCAGCTTGAACCACTGGACAAGATATTCGGATGGTCACTTGATGAGAGCGCTTTTAAAGAAATAGATAATATTCTCTCTGAGACAATTGATGATCCAGTAGGGCCTGAATTTATGGCTCCACCTACAAAGGGTAGATTATAAACTTTTTCTTGACACTTAGGTCAATTAAGTAAGATGTGGTTAATACTATTTCTTATCCCTCTGGTAAATATTGTTGTATCTATAATTATATGGATGAAAATAGCTGAGATGAGGGGTAAACCGAGCTGGCTTGGAATTCTCTGGATAATTCCTCCTATTGGACTGATAGTAGTGGGGTATTTAGCTTTCTCCGACGGAGAATATAACACATAAGACTTACTCAAAAGAATTGATTAAGTCAGGACTAATTCTATTTAGATTTGGAACTATTATATCCGCATTCTGAAACTCCATCTGGCTTAATCTTTTGTCCGGAACGGCAATACAGTACATACCTGCTGCTTTTGCTGACTTAACGCCGTTTATTGAGTCTTCGATTGCCGCACATTCCGTGGGCTTTACTTCAAGTCTGCTTGCTGTGTGTAGGTATATATCAGGATGAGGTTTCCCGTTTTCTGTGCACTCTCCGGAGACTACAACCGGGAAGTATTCTTGAAGTGAAAACATATCTAGAACAAAATTAATTACTCTTAGTGGCGAGCTTGAAGCTACAGCAAGCTTGAACTTGCTGTCTCTTAGATTATCCAAGAGAGGAATCAGATCTAAGACAACTTCGAGCTCCTCTTCATATATAGCAGTTAATATCTCAACTCTTTCAGAAATTATGTCTTCGACAGTTTCCTCAAGCTCAAAGGTATTTATTAACAATTTGCCGGAATCGTTCTGGTTAAGGCCAACTATCTGGTCTCTGTATGTAGGGCTGTATTCAATATCTCTTCTAGCAAGCAGAATTCGTTCGGTTTTCTCCCAAAGAGGCTCGCTGTCAATCATGACACCATCCATATCGAATATGACTGCTTTTATCATGAGGGTAAATTATTCCTTTCTAAAACTGGCTTTAATAAAGGAGAGTCTCGAAGCTTACCTAGCTGCGGTTATTAAAACAACTCATCCATAATAAAAAGGGATCTACATACTGAGAAGCTTGAGATAGATATTCTCATATATGTAAATCCCTCTCTTTTAAAGACTCAGCTTATGACTTAATGGAATACGAACCCAAGGTTTAGTGCAAAAGGTATATACGGATAGTAGGGTTGGGGATAATATGCGTATGGTCCGTAACCGTATCCGTACCCATATCCGTAGGGTCTGTAGTAGGGTCTATAGTATGAATAGTGGTGTCCGTGTCGATAGTATCCTCTATTATTGTAATAACGCCCGCTGTGGTGCCTATTATGGCCGCCGTGCCTATTATATCCATGACTGCCATAGTTTTTGCCGTGGCTACCATAGTTCTTGCCGTGACCGCCGTAGCTTTTGCCGTGTCCGCTGTAACTATGCCCGCCGCCATGGTAATTTTTTGCAAGACTTGTTACTGGGGCGGCTAGTACAAAAGCTAGGATAACAAAAGCTGGAATTATTAATTTTTTCATTTCATTGCCCTCCTAAATCCGCTTTTGTATATATAAACCCATACTTCAAAATAATGGTTTCAATTATTTTATTTTACATCCACTTTACTAAGTATTTCTCACAGAAGTAACGAAATCAAGAAGAATATTTTTGATAGATATTACAGGAAATTAAGAGTAATCAGGGTGCTTGTCGGGATCTAAGTGAACTGTTACTTCTGAGTTTGGTATTTCGGGTTCTATTTCTTTAATTATACCTTCTGCTTTTTTGTTTTTAGAAATTTATATATTGTAGTTTATCCGGCTAAATCTGAGCGGTGATGATATACTTATAAGAAAAGAATTAAGGAGAGAATGATTATGGATATAGATGAGAAAACGTATGCTCAGATAGCTGAAATGATTCATGGTGACGATAGCCCAGTTGGCATAGATGCCAAAAAGACACATATCTACATTCTGTACAAGCTCAGTCAGATCGAAAAACAATTGGAAGCCATGGAGAAACAACAGAAGTCGGGAATGGGCTGATTCGTTACTTCTTCGGCTCCCTTTTTATTTGGTCAAGGAATAGCGGCAGCCTTTATAAAAGTCAATAATATCAACGAGTTAATTACAACCACATTACAGAAGTATTTAAGAAACAATACAAGAAAAAGTTATCCCTTACCACAAAAAATTAAACTAAGCCAGAAGAGATAAATAATCAATGATAGAGGGAAATTAATGATCACCACACCAAACTTAAGCCTGATAACGATATGAGGACTTTAGCAATTGGCGATATTCACGGTAACTACAAAGCATTAATGCAATGTTTTGAACGGTCTAAATTTGACGATAATAAAGACCGACTAATTGTACTTGGTGATGTTTATGACAGCTTTCCTGATTCCTCTAAGTGTGTGGAGGAATTAATGAAGATAGAGGATTTAATATGGATAAAAGGCAATCATGACGAATGGGTGCGTATGTGGTTTGAAGACGAGTGGGAGGAGAGTCCATTAAACGAAATCGGCTGGTTGAGTCAAGGTGGCTACAATACGAAGGAATCTTATCATTCTGAACAGGGGGAATTCGACCAAGAGATGTTTAATAGGCACAAAGAGTTTATAAAGAATATGGTGCTATATCACATTGACATAGAAAATCGTCTATATGTCCATGCTGGTATTAATTGGTCTATGCCTATAGAAAAACAAAAAGATCAAGAAATTTATTATTGGGACAGGCTCACTTATACCCTTCATTCCCTTGTCCATCAAGATAAAGGAACAACCTTTCCATACAAAGAAGTATTTATAGGTCACACGGATACAACAAGGGATGATCCTACGGGAAATCCTGTAAAACGAGCCAACCTATGGAATTTAGATCAAGGTGCAGGGTGGAGGGGAAAGATGACTATCATGGACGTGGATACACATGAATACTGGCAAGGTGATTGGAATACGGAGAGACACAGATGATACATATTGGGATAACCTGACTCCCCTATAATAGGTCCATAAGTTAAGTTGGAGATAGACTTATTGAGCATCATGAGAAACGAGTCCATGAGAGTCGCAAGGAAGCATTAAATTGTTCATAATTCCAACTTAATCCGAGCTTGACAAAAGGGGTGAAGTACAAACCCGAACACTAACTATGATTATTAAGACTATGGATACAGTTATCGAGATTAAAGCCGTTCGGAGCATTTGTGCTTGTTTTGCTGGGCTGTTTTGTGACAAAAGACTTTTAGCTGTTAAAGAAAAACTACTTGATACTCCATCTTTTTAATTGCTCTTGAACTTTCCTCTCTAGTTTTTCTTCGTATTCATCAAGGTCGATATTAATTCTGGAAACGCCCGATTCTATTGCAGCTTTGGCAACTGCTACCGACTCCCAAACTAAAACTCGAGGATCAAATGGTTTGGGGACTAGGTATTCACGTCCAAATTCAAAACTTTTTTCCCCGTAAGCTTTTGCAACATTTTCGTCAGCGCCTTCTTTAGCTAAGTTAGCTAAAGAATATGCTGCCGCAACCTTCATCTCCTCATTAATGGCTCTTGCCCTGACGTCGAGTGCCCCTCTGAATATAAAAGGGAATCCAAGAACATTATTAACCTGATTTGGGTAATCGGATCTTCCCGTGGCCATAATAACGTCTTTTCTAGCAGCTTTAGCTTCCGGATATGAAATCTCAGGATTAGGGTTGGCCATTGCAAAAATAATAGGATTATCAGCCATTGACTTAACCATTTCTTGTGTAACAGCGCCACCCGTTGACAAACCGGTAAATACATCGGCGCCTTTAATAGCCTCCGCTAATGTTCTTGCTTTGGTATCGACTGCAAACGACTCTTTTTGAGGATTCATATTTTCTTCTCTTCCACTGTAAATAACCCCACGGCTGTCACACATAATAATATTTTCTCTTTTTGCACCCAGAGTGATAAAAAATTCTGCACATGCTATAGCGGATGCCCCTGCGCCGTTAAAGGTTATCCTAAGTTTGCTCATGTCTTTATTCACTATCTCACAAGCGTTTAATAGAGCTGCACCTGATATTATCGCAGTGCCGTGTTGGTCATCATGAAAGATTGGGATATCTGTTTGTTTTTTTAATTCCGTCTCTATATAGAAACACTCCGGTGCCTTTATATCTTCTAGATTAATACCCCCAAAAGTAGGCTCAAGGTATTTAACAGTTTTTATGATTTCATCAGGATCGGTTGCGCTGATCTCAATATCAAATGCGTCTATCCCGGCAAACCTTTTAAAAAGCACACTCTTTCCTTCCATTACCGGTTTTCCGGCTAAGGCCCCTATATTTCCTAGACCCAAAACTGCAGTTCCATTTGAAATCACACCAACAAGGTTTCCCTTATTAGTATATTCGTATACGTTATCGGGATCCTTATAAATCTCCAAACAGGGTTCGGCTACACCGGGAGAATAGGCCAGCGAAAGATCCCACTGAGTTAAGCATGGCTTTGTTGGGACTACCTCAATTTTCCCTTTCTGACCGATACTGTGGTATTCAAGAGCGGCTTGTTTTATATCCTTGTCTATATCCGCCGGGTTTGACATTAAATTAAAATCCTCCGTTATTATATAATTCAAATTGGATTCGAATGTATATAATGAATTTATATCTTTTTAGTTTCTCACGCTGCATCCACAGCTTACGGGAGTGCATCCGCAACCGCTAGTGGATAAATTGGCTGAGGCTACTTCACCTTCTGCCTTTATTCCAAAAGGAGAGAATTGTTTCTCTAGATTATTGCTATTACAGGAATAGCATATAATTTTTTCATCAGCGTCTATAACTAAGGTCTCAAAGGCCTTGTTACAATCAAGACATTTATACTCATATATTGGCACGCTGATCAGACCTCCAAAAAAATATAAGCAACTATTATAAAATCATATGACGAGTAGTCAATGTAAATAGTTGCAGTCACTTAGAATATACAAAATCCAATATTAAGGAATCTACAATTATAACTGGAAGTAGTTATGCTGTTAAGCAAATTTATTATAGTTGTCTAATATCGTCAAGTTTCCAATGATTAATCTCGAAATCATTACCCTCTGCGGCTAGAGCTGCCATATAGTCAGAGTCAACTTCGATATCAATGAGCGACCATTTAGATTCTTTATTTTTTGTTCGAATATGATTGATCTGGCCGACTTCGGGAGGTACCAATTGCAGATCAAACTCTTTAGTTGGAAGCCCGATTCCCATCCCCCTTGCTTTTGAATATGCTTCCTTACGGGTCCAAAGTGTAAAAAAAGCCCAATTCTTCTTATTATTGGGCTGTGAGTAATAAAATTCACATTCATCCTTTGAAAAAAATCGCCTCACAATTTTACCAGCTTTATCTACGTTTCTAATATATTCCACATCAATTCCAATTTCTCTATTTTGAGTTATAGCATAAAGTGCCAGGTTCTTAGAGTGGGATAAATTAAATCTTATGTTCTGTGGATGATGTTCAGGGTCAATATTGGGTTTCCCGTATTTGTTATACGTAAACTTTATTTCAGATGGAGCGGTATCTAAATAATGACTAAGACTTTTTCTTAAAAACACACGTGAGACTGTAAACCTCCTTTTATCTTTAGCTGATCTTAGTCTGGCGGCTCTTTTTCTCTCATCTTGAGATAAGATTTCTCTAGGGAGCTTATCTAAATCTATTTGTGGATTGTTTATATCAATCTTCCAAATATGGATTTGATTACTCGTTAATTGAGATTCGTGGGGACTATTCAGGACTGTGTTCTTGATTTTGTTCACTTTTAAAATAATACAATATCTCAGCTCATTTGCTCAATTCATTTATTCAAATTAAACATAATTCTAATTAGCAGGCTGGATATTTATTTCCAAGTTATTTGAATATCCTAGATTAAAAAGTTTTCCAAAAGTCCAGCCCTATAAAATCGAGGGCTCTTTGCCCGTAAATATTTAGGTAGAAGAGATTGTTAGTAAGCATCAGTAGACCAACAGCTATTAATGTGCCCCCTACTATAATCTTATATAAGTTGTAATGCCGTTTTATCCACCCGAAGGCTGTCAGGGCTTTAGAAAGAGCTAGACCTGTGAGCAAAAACGGAAGGCCTAGACCGATTGAGTAGACAAACAAAAGTGCTGCTCCTTTTCCTGCACCATCTGCAGTACTTGCATAAAGGAGGATTGAGGCCAGTATTGGGCCAACGCAAGGCGTCCATCCGAATCCAAAGGCTATTCCTAAAAGAAATATGCTAATCAGTCCCAGATTACCTTCAGGGAGAGTAATTCTTCTTTCTCTGTATAGTTGAGGGATTTTTAGAATATCCATTGAAAATAGGCCGAATAAAATTATCATCACTCCCGAAATTCGAAGTAGTAGTAGCTTATTCTCCTGAATGAAGCTTCCAACAAATGAAGCTCCTGCACCAAGGGACACAAATACAAACGAGAATCCGAGCACAAAAAGTAGACTAGGGAAAAATATCTTAGTTACTTTTCCTTCCATGCTCCCGTCAGTCAGTTCTTCAAAGGACATTTTTGAGACCATTGATACATAGCCCGGGATTAGCGGGAGTACGCAGGGTGATAGAAAAGAGATTACACCGGCTAAGAACGCGAAAAGCCAGCTTACTTGTACTACTTCAGCGGGGTTCATTCCATTATTTCCTTTAAATAACTTTTAAATGCTTTCTTTGATTGATTGTCTATAAAAGACCCATAATGTTTTACGGCTATGTTTCCATTTTTATCTATAAAGAATGTTGCAGGAAGTGCAATGACTCCGTAGGAGTTTGAAGTTTTTCCCGATGGGTCGTACAGATTAATGTATGAAATTCCGAGCTCTTCTATGAAATTGACAGCGCTGTCCTTGTCATCCATAACGTCAATACCTATAAAAACTACGTCTTTATCCTTGTACTTTCTCCAGGTTTTTTCAAAAAACGGTATCTCCAGTTTGCATGGGCCGCACCAGGTTGCCCAGAAATTTACTACAACCGCTTTACCCTTGAAGTCTTCAAGACTTATCTCGTTATTTCCATTGAGCGACTCAAGTGAAAAGTTCTTGGCTATATTGTTGTCATTCTCTGCGGAGGACTCTTTCGTACCTTCGTTACAAGATACTGCAAATAGAAATAGTCCTAATAACGCTGTTAGAGTAAAGATTTTTCTCATTTTATCTCCGTTAAATAATATTAACTGTGTTTCTAGACAATACTAAGTCTCAATTTTTTAATTTATGATCATATAAATAAGGTACGCCAGTAGTGCTGCTACCGGAAGAGTGATAATCCAGGCGAAAGCTCCTAAACTAATCGCTAATGGGAAGGTCTGATTTAAATCGATTGTAGATTTAACGATCTCATCTGCAGAAAATGTTCTTACTAATTCGAGTGCAAATACTGATGCAACTAGTCTGCCCACTACAGTCCATACCGTACCCCATATTATAGCTTTCCTATAACTGGTAACCCCGCTGCCAACCAAAGTAGCAATGCTCTTGGAGACATCATTTGCACCGTTTGCGAATGAAAGGAGAATTACTCCTGCGACCAACAAATAAACAATTAACATTTACCCTTCTCTACCCTCCTCAGTTTTAACAAAACCCTGAAGTTGGCTGCTTAGGTCATCAATGGTGTCGATATCTTTTAAGGTTTTTAATAACTCATAGTTAAGTTTCTTCTCTTTTATCCTTTCTAGAGTTTGATTGAGCACACGGTCGGTACTCCATTGTATTTCGTGGAAGATTTCGGGTATGTGGCTACTTAATCCCAACAGGTAATAACCACCGTCCTCAGCCGGACCCAAGACTACGTCAACGCCATTAAGTGACTTGATTGCTTTAGTTATAGTTTCGGATGAAATATCAATACAGTCAGTGCCGATAATTACTGCTTTGTCCGCTCCTGAAGAAAAAACCTGTGCGAACGCATCAATTATTTTGTCTCCCAGGGTTTCACCGGCTTGGGGAATTATTAGATATTGTTTGTTCCCAAGCCAGGTTTTAATTCCGTTTTTTTTCTCAGGAGGATCATAAAAAATAATTGTGCGATAACAGTCCTTATCTAAGACATTCTCGATGATTTTTTTTGCCATATATGAGTAAATGTCTGCAGCTTTCTGGGCACCTACTTCCTTAGCAAGCCTAGTTTTTACTTTTCCAGCTTCCGGGTATTTGAGGAAAATGATAAGAGTGTTTTTTCCAACCTTGTCTGTCATTGGGTTTGATGTGTGGAATTCTTGAGATTAGGCTTTAAAATATTAAGCCGTTGTACCGCCGCAGCTGCTTCCGGAACCGGCAGTACATCCAAAACAATGGGATCCGAACATTATTCTTCGGTTTAGTAGTTTTTGGTAGTCAAAATTAAATATGGTCATAGGCTCGTGGTCAACTACAACATCCATCTCAAGCATTTGGTTAAAATCGCAGTCATATATTCTCCCGTCGTGACTGACGCTTATCAGAGAGCGGCACATTACCCCCTCAGCTGCAGAAGGATTAAAGGCGTTTACCAACTTGGTCATGTAGTCATCATAGGCGTCTAATCTCTTTAATTGCTGTTTGAATCTATTGATAGGCATATTGGTAATTACAAAGAGGTTGTTAAATTCTATCCCGTATTTTTTATGGAGCTCGCGTTTGAAATCAGCTTCCAGGCTTTGTTGTGATGCCGGAAGGAATGCGCCTACCGGATTATATACAAAATTTAATGTCAGGCCCGTGCCCTTTTTTCCAAGACCCTCTGCGTTAAGCAGTAAGATTGACTCAATACTTTTTTCAAATACGCCTTTGCCCCTCTGTTTATCTGTGAAATATTTCTGATAGTAGGGTAGAGAAGAAATTACCTCTACTTGATACTCAGCGTAGAATTCCGGCAGATATTTCTTGCTCTCACCAGTGACCGGGTTTCCGTCCAATGTGACAGTCAGATTGTGTCTTACCATCACATGTTTATTTATTTTTCTTGCCTCAGTAACCAGGTAATCAAAGTGAGGATTTAATTCGGGGGCCCCGCCTGTAATGTCCAGGTTTTTTATCGAATCATTTAGTGCAAGTATTTCAAGACAGCGCTCTGCCGATTTTAAATCCATTTGCTCTTTTCTTTTCGGTGAAGCGTCCACATGGCAATGAACACATGTCTGGTTACATAGCTTTGTGATATTGATTTGGAGCGTTTCTATTTTTTGCACAGCAAGATCAATGTTGTTTTGAGAGAGCGTCTTGTAAAAGTTATACTTAGCTCCATCCGCTCTATCTTGAGCTATTTCTTTTGGTTTAAGCACTGTAACTTGTGACATTAAAACTCCCTTTGCTTTACTAAGGCCGGTTCATATGCGGTCTTAATACGTATACGAAGAATTATAGCGCTCCGTTTCTTTGTAGCGCATTATGCATTTGAATTCCGTGAATTAATGTTATTCCTGCTTCCATAGAAGCTGCAACATGAATAGCTTCAGTCATCTGCTCCGGATCAGCTCCTGACTCCAGGCACTTAGTAGTGTATGCGTCGATACAGTAAGGACATCTTTTGACGTGTGAAACGGCAAGAGCAATGAGAGCT
>SMWY01000087.1 GCA_004356555.1 Candidatus Dadabacteria bacterium | reverse complement strand
GCTAGCCACTTCTTAAGGAATATTGGTATTAAGGGATATGCTATACTGGATAGAAACGTAGTTAGGTCACTATTCGATTTAGGCGTTTTAGACTCGCCGAAACCACCCATCACAAAGAAGAAATACCTAGAAGCTGAAGAAAAGATGAAAGGATTCGCCGAAGAACTCGGAATTGAGATTGAAGAACTAGACATGCTGCTTTGGAGTATGAAAACAGGACATATTCCTAAGTAAAACATATCTGAAGAATAAATCCCTATAACTTCAACTCTATAAACACCTCTGCGTATTGCATTTTAGGAACACCGTGTCTCTCGTCAAAAACTGCCCTGTATCTGTTAAGTCCAAGAATTTCAGAGGCTATCCTCGCTTCCTCTTTCCTTAGCAAAGCTAATTCGTTACCTTCAAAACCGCTAAGAGCCATGCTTCCGCTCCCCTCTGTTGTAACAAGCGATACTACACTCACGTCTTGAACAACTAATTTAGCAACAGTCCCCCCCCCATCCCCATTTCCAAATCGTTGGGATGAGGGGATATTACTAAAATATTTTTATTGCTCATATACTTTATTTCCTTGACAAATTTCAACGATCAATCACCATTACTTTAACTAAAAAAAGAGGTATAGAAATGGAATTTGAGCCGGTTATAGGTCTTGAGGTTCACGCTCAGCTTAATACAAAATCTAAAATATTCTCGCCCACATCAACTGAATTTGGCGGAACTCCGAACAGTCATGTAAGCCCCATATGTTTAGGAATGCCTGGAGTGCTCCCGGTTTTAAACAAAGAAGTGCTCCAATACGCATTTAAGACCGCCATCGCCCTTAACTGTGAATTGCATCCACGCTCACGATTTGCACGAAAGAACTACTTCTACCCCGATCTTCCTAAAGGATATCAAATATCTCAATATGAAGAGCCGTTTTCTACAAATGGATGGCTTGATATTGGGACTAACGGGTCTACAAAAAGAATTAATATCACAAGAATTCATATGGAAGAAGACGCCGGCAAATTAATCCATGATAACCCGGGAAATTCAAGCTTCGTTGATCTAAACCGAGCCGGCGTTCCTTTAGTAGAAATTGTAAGCGAACCAGAGTTATCTAGTGCAGAAGAAGCGGTAGAATATATGAAGAAACTCCGTTCTATTCTGAGATACATCGGTGTTTGTGACGGTAATATGGAAGAAGGAAGCTTAAGGTGTGACGTAAATGTATCCGTCAAACCTGAAGGAAGTGATAAACTCGGTACCAAAGCGGAGATAAAAAACGTAAATTCCTTCAAATACGTTCAAAAAGCCATTGAGTATGAAATAAAAAGGCAGATACTGTTGCTCGAAAACGGAGAGGAAGTTATACAGGAAACAAGACTCTTTGACTCTAACAAAGGCGTAACATTTTCAATGCGCTCAAAAGAGGAGGCTCACGACTACAGATATTTTCCTGACCCTGATCTTCTGCCCGTTGTAATTGAAAAAGAACAAATCGAAGAAATTAGAAACTCTCTTCCGGAACTCCCGGATCAAAGGCTCACTAGATTCAAAGAAGAATATAATCTGCCTGAATATGACGCTGGAGTCCTTACGTCTACAAAGGAAATAGCTGACTATTTCGAAGACTGCCTAAAAAAATACAACAACCCCAAAATAGTAAGCAACTGGACTATGACAGAAGTCCTACGAGAACTTAAAGGAGAAGAGGATATCAAAGCCTTCCAAATTACACCGGACAAGCTCGGAGAACTCCTAATATTAATAGAAGACGGCACGATAAGCGGTAAAATTGCAAAGGATGTATTTGAGGATATGCTCACCTCCGGCAAGTCTGCTAACCAAATAGTAGAAGAAAAAGGGATGAAGCAAATCTCAGATCAATCGGAACTAGAGAACATCGTATCCAGAATTCTTGCCGATCATCCGGATGAAATTTCCAGATACAAAGCCGGAGATCAAAAATTAATGGGCTTTTTTGTAGGTCAGGTCATGAAAGAAACTAAGGGAAAAGCAAACCCTAAAATTGTAAATGAGATATTAAGAAAAGGCCTATCTAAATAGGAACTACATCACACCAGGTTAGTTCTTAATATTTGATAATGTAACTTAGAATAATTCAAACAGTGCCGCTTGGCACTTTGACAGAAGTAAATTTAGAATGTATTTTCCCATCCCAATTCATGAAAAAGGCACTGCTTGTCATAGAAGACGGAACGGTTTTTGAGGGCTACGGTTTTGGAGCCCAGGGCGAAGCATTTGGGGAAGTAGTTTTTAACACCTCGATGACCGGCTACCAGGAAATTCTTACAGATCCATCATACAACGGACAAATAGTTACTATGACCTACCCTGAGATAGGAAACTGCGGGGTAAATGAAGAAGATACTGAATCGAGAAGACCGTATCTTAAAGGATTTGTAGTTAAAGAATATTGGAGAACACCAAGTAATTGGCGCTCTCAGGGTGATCTGGAATCCTATCTATCTAATTACGGCGTAGTTGGCATAGAAGGCATCGATACGAGGGCTCTCACAAAATTAATCCGTTCCAAGGGGGCTCAAAAGGCAGTCATCTCAACTGAAGACCTAGACCCTAAGAGTTTACTTAAGAAAGTACACTCCTCAGCCGGCATAATTGGTATTGATCTGGTTACTGAAGTCAGCTGTGATGAGCCTTATACTTGGACTGAAGGAACCCAAGATTGGACACCTCTTAGTGAAGAAAGTTCTCAAACAAAAGATACGTTCAAGGTCGTAGCTTACGATTTTGGCCTCAAGCACAATATACTTAGAAAACTAACAGACCATGGCTGCAACGTAACTGTAGTTCCATCCAGAACACCACCCAACGAGGTGCTTGCAATGGATCCCGATGGGATTTTTTTATCCAACGGCCCTGGTGATCCGGCAGCAGTCTCTTATGCCGTAGAGAGTGTAAGAACGCTAATTGGCAAAAAAACTATATTCGGCATATGCCTTGGACACCAGATATTAAGTCTGGCTCTAGGAGGAAAAACTTATAAGCTTAAGTTCGGGCACAGAGGAGCTAATCAGCCGGTAAAAAATCTGCAAACCGGAAAAGTCGAAATTACGTCTCAGAACCATGGATTTGCAGTAAATGCTGACAGCTTAGGTAATGATATAGATATCACTCACATTAACCTAAACGATAATACCGTAGAGGGAATAAAACATAAAAATTACCCTGTCTTTTCTGTCCAATATCACCCAGAGGCATCCCCTGGCCCTCATGATGCTTCATATCTATTCCAAGATTTTATTAATTTAATGAAGAGTAATAATTAAGTGTTGGATTAAAGGCGAAATATATGAAGCTTAAGCCGCCCTTTGCTCAAGTATATCCTGAACAAGTTTCTCAGCCTTATCTATACCTTCGATAGACTCTCCGGTTATAAGGTTATAAGCCTCTTGCCCAATTTCTAATGTAATATCGAAGTTCTTTCTATTCTTGATCTCATATTCAGAGAGAGGGGAAATAATATTATCAAGGAAGCGGTAAAATGCATCCATAGTCCTTCTTCTTACCTTTCCATAGCCCTTGACCATCTGAGCACTTTTTGCAACCAGGCAGCCCAGTTGGTAATCGTATGAAGCGAATTTATTAATTGATTCCTTGTATCTCTTTATTAATTTGTATTCTTTCTTATACCTATATGAATGAGGCCTCAGAAATTTCATCTTTGCAACCATCCAAAGTCTTAAATATCCGCTGAAGGAGTTTGTAACAGGCATCTGCCCCATTGTTAAAGGTTTTTTCCTCCGCCATATTTTTTTAAACAGGCGCGTTTGAGTAAATCTTAGAACAGGAGCAACTAAAACGTTAGGTAAGAGACCGTATATTTCTTCAGCCTCCGGTTTTAGGTAATCCACCACATGAAACACCTGATCATCCCTTAGCCTCATTTCCTCTCTAATTCGCTTAAACCTATCAGATTTTATTTTAAGCTCTGAAACCCGGATCCCATCTTCGTAACTCATCAAAAGCGCAAGGTTCTTAGCAAAAAACTCAGTAAGCTCATAGTTTGTTACTTTAGTATCATTGTCTATTTTATTGATAACACTTACTTCATCTAGATATTTATCCGCATAGCCAATGTCTTGATAATCAATCAGCCTGTATACCGATTCAGCCAGTATCTCCCTTACATTTTCAGGATATTCAGACTCAATCTTTGAAATTCTATGCATATACTCCTGTTTTTCTTTATCCTCTAATTTATCGGCCCTATCCTTTACAAAACTATCCCACTTAGCTAAGGACTTCGTATCAGAACTTGAATTCGCATAGTCCCATCCGACTTCAAAAGCCTTCAAGCTAGCACTAACCGCAACCCCCACTGTTTCTATTGAACGTATAAATGACTTTTTCTCGATTGGAATAGCACCTGAAGTACTAAGCGCACCCAGTAAAATGGCGTTAACCGCAAGCTCATCCATTCCGTTTGCTTTGGAGAGCTTAAGTGCATCGAGCTCTATTACATTAGAGGAGAAAGCTAAAGCTAGTTTTCTTAGATTTTCATCAGAATAAATGCCGCTCCCAATAGGCATTTTCTCAAGCGTTGAATATATTCTGTGAGTACTGGTAACGATTGTTGTTTTATCCGAGCCGTAACCCAGTTCAAGGGCCCTGCCTAATTCCAAAAATTCCTGAGCTAAAATAATATCCACCTCTCCTGGGACAGGGAATTGGGCAAAAATAATAGATTTTTCTTCTGAATCTGCTTTGGGATAAGCCTCAAGGTAATATACGGTTGATCCACCCCTTTGTGAAAGACCGGGAAGGCTTATCCCCTGAGCATCAAATCCCTCAAAGAAAAATGCCTGAACCAACCATTCAGTTAAAACTCCGCCTCCCTGACCGCCAACTGCCGGGATTAATATCTTTATTAGATCACTTTTTTTCTGCATGGCTTTTTATTCCGCTATAGTACAACAAATAATCCTATCACAAAAGATTGCTTTATAAATGTCTATAACAAGGTTCTTTCAGAGACTAAAGGGCTAGCAGTCTAATAATTGAATAGTTACACAAAACTATTTTTAAGAAAATTTAAACCAATTGATAGAGGAATTAACCCATCCATTCGTTTTTAGAGATCATCTGAAGTAAAGACCGGTTTATCTTGGCCCCTAACCTATCAAACATTGATGGGTTATCAATAATCTCTACCTTATAAAAAGATGGACAGAGTACCGCCGCATGGGCAATTTCGCCGCATAGGCCACAGCCTACACAAGAATGCTCAATATGGGCAACCGGGTCTTCTCTGAGAATAGTAGGACTGTCCTTTAAAGTAAGAGAAGGACATCCATTGTAACGCATGCAGGAATGATCACCTGTACAAAGCTCAGGATCGACTCCTAGTTTTTGCTGCATAACGCGCTTACCAACCTTTATTTGTTCCTTAATAATCCCCTTTTCCCGTCGGGTCTTCTCTAACTGGCACTCTCCTCTTGAAATTATTACTTTGAGCCCTTCATCTTCCTCATAAGCTTCGGTTAGTACCTCAAGAGACTCCATCAAGTCATACGGGTCAACCGCCTTTATCCACTTCACTCCAGTGCCTTTTAAGGCTTTTTCAATATCCATCCCCACCTCTTCACCCCTCATATTCTTGCCGGACGCAGGGTTTTCGTGATGCCCCGTCATGGAGGTCCAAAAATTTTCAAGAATAATCAAGATAGCGCTTTGGTTATTGTAAACGGCGTTTGCAATACTAGTCGTAAGACCGCTATGCCAAAACGTGCCGTCACCCATAAATGAAATAACCCGCTTATCCGCCATACGTGACAGCGCCGCCGCCGAGGCCAGACCTATACCCATTCCAGTAATCGAATTGCTGAGATCAAAAGGCGGGAGCCCGCTCATCGAATAGCACCCTATATCAGAGGCATAATAAGACCTCCCATAATCTTCCTCAAGCATTTTAATTGCTGTAAAGATAGGCCTTTCCGGACATCCGGTACAAAAAACCGGATTTCTCTTTGCGACAGGCTGTTTTAAATAAGTTGAAGCCTTTTCCTTATGTTTTTCAGTGTACTCGCTTCTTTCCTTTATCCGTTCTTTCTCATAATTTGATAAAGTGTTTTTTAAGAGAAAACTACCTACTCCCTTAGCGATATGGTCAGGCGTATATTCTCCTGCTTTAGGGAGGATATCCTTTCCAAATATATCAAGCCCCAATTTTGCCCTCTGTGCTATAGAGCGTATCTGCTCTTCAATGAGATTAGGCATGCCCTCTTCAACTATTAACACCGCTTTCTTATCCCTAAGGAATAAGATAATTTCTTCAGGTACTAAGGGGTTTGTAACACAAAGGTTTAAGATGGGGAGTCTCGCCTCTCCGTACAAGTTTGCTTCACCTAAATTATAGAGGCATCTCATAAGAGAGTTGTAAATCATTCCGTGAGTTATGATCCCAATTGAACTCTCGTCTCCATCAAAAAATTCATTAAGCTTGTGATCTAGAATATATTTCTGTGCAGCGGGAATTCGTTCATAATACTTTTTCTTCTCATGATCAAACGTGAAAGGCGGAAGAGGTATAGTCTCCATGTCGGTCTTTAAGTCCTTGATCTTATTTAACATGCTAATCTTAGCTTCCTTATTATCCCCGCATTTCATCTTGTTCATGATATGCGCAACTCTGGTGGACAATAAAAACATTACTGGCATATTTGAGTACTCAGAGAGTTCAAACCCCACTTCCACCATCTTTGCCACATGATCTAAATCGCCTCTGGGATCTATCACCGCCATCGTGGACTTAAGAGCGAATGGAAGGGCTCTTTCTGCGACACATGTGCTGTCACAGCCATAATCCTCTCCCACAATTATCAATGCCCCTCCTGTAACCCCAGAAGAGCAAATATGGGATAGGGCGTCTGAGGCAACATTTGTACCGACTATCTTCCAATTAACAGAACCCCTGATCGGGTAACTTATCGAAGCGGATAATAGAGCTGCCGCGGAGGCTTCGTTGCCTGAGCAATCAAAGTATATGCCTTTTGGCTTTAAAACTGTTTCGTAAGAATCGGACATTGCGTCTATCAGGCCTGCAGTGGGGGATCCGGGATAACCGCCTAAATAGGACACACCTGACTGTAGAAATGCTTTAAGAATCACAAGAGGTGTATCCCCAAAAAGTGTCTCGCCTTCGCCGTAATGTAACTGGTCAAGCAACTCTTTCGAATAACCCATACAATCTCCTTTTGGGACACCAATAAGTATTAAAACTTGATTAATAATTTACCAGATAAGAGCTCTATATACCAGAAGAATTCTATCTGACCACAATTTATATACTAGTTATTTAGAAACCTTGGGAACACGAATATTATCTCTAATAACATAAAAATATTCTCTTAAGGCCTCCTCTTGGCTGCAAGTCACAAGGTGGACGGGTCTTTTTAGCCTAACCTCCTCTAAAGCCTGATCGGGATCAATAGCTAGATGATGCATTAAGTAAGTCGCTAACATTAGATTAGTCCTCCCCATCCCGGCATAGCAGTGAACAACAACTCGTTTCTCTTGAGCAATTTGTGCAGTAACGAAGTCTATAAAATCTTTAAAATCCTCTAAATTAGGAGGGGCAAAATCATTTATCGGGATATTTTTTACTATAAATCCTTTATGATCTAATAAGTGCTCTTTTTCTTGCAAATTCACAATAACTTCAATACCTTTTGCCTTTAAAAAGTCTAAATCCTCTTCAATTGGAGAAAAGAGACCCGGCATTTCCATACCGGCAATACTT
>SMWY01000086.1 GCA_004356555.1 Candidatus Dadabacteria bacterium | reverse complement strand
TAAGAACTTTTTGGAAGAGGAAAGCATATTGCTTGCGAAGAATAGTTAAAGCAGATTACTATAACTTGTACTGCTCCCCTAGATGTATTTAAATTGAAATGTCGTTAGATTTTAAGCAGTTACTTTCCTTCTTCTTATAACCATAAATCCTACTATCTCTAAAATACCTGCCATTACTATCAATCCCCATTATCGTTAATAGTTCTACGGATAGTACAAACCCCGCATGTAGAACGCTGTTAAAAATCAGTTTAAGACATATGACAACTGTTATCTGGGTTAAGCGCCGTTACCGGCTTGCGCGTTTCCACTGCAAGCCTGTCCACCATAAGACACGCCCGATAATTCAGCCATATCCTTTTTCCATGTCGTCAGGTCGTCAATGTTGAAATCACTCAAAGAGCGATGGCCGCATGCACGCGCCAGAATTTGCATCAGCTCGGTTGAAGCCTTAAAGAAACGCCCAAGTCCTTCTGCAGCACTATCGACTTTCAGCCGTTTGCGTAACTCTGGATCCTGCGTAGCAATCCCCACAGGGCATGTATTGGTATTACAGAGACGCATGCCTAAACAACCAATCGCCTGCATCGCGGCGTTGGACACGGCAAAATCGCATCCGCGCCCATCGCGAGCGCTTTGGCAAAATCAGCATGCGTGCGTAAACCGCCGGTAATCACAAGCGTAATGTCATCGCGCCCTAACGCATCCAGATGGCGCCTTGCACGGCCAAGCGCCGGAATAGTTGGCACGGAAATATTATCGCGGAAAATAAGCGGCGCTGCACCTGTTCCGCCGCCGCGCCCATCGAGAATAATGTAATCCACACCAATCTCCAGCGCCGCATCAATGTCGGCTTCGATATGCTGTGCAGAGAGTTTAAATCCAATGGGAATGCCGCCGGTTCCCTTACGTACCTTGTTTGCAAAGTCTTTAAAATCATTGAGGCTGTTCCAATCTGGAAAACGCGATGGTGATATCGCATCTTCGCCGGGATTGAGCGCGCGTACATTGGCAATCTTTTCTGTCACCTTGTTACCGGGCAAATGCCCGCCCGTGCCGGTCTTGGCCCCCTGCCCGCCTTTAAAATGGAAGGCCTGAGTACGCTTGACTTTATCCATTGAAAAGCCGAACCGTGCCGAGGCCAGCTCATAGAAGTAACGGGAATTAGCCTCCTGCTCCTCAGACAACATGCCGCCTTCACCGCTACAAATACCGGTTCCAGCCAACTCTGCGCCTTTGGCCAGGGCTATTTTGGCTTCCTCTGATAAAGCACCGAAGCTCATATCAGAAACAAAAAGCGGGATATCAAGCATTAGAGGTTTTTTGGCATTTGGCCCGATCACAGTTTTTGTGTTGACAGGTTCGTCATCCAGCAATGGGAGCTTTGCCAGCTGTGCCGTTACAAATTGAATATCATCCCATTGTGGCAGTTCACTGCGCGGCACGCCCATGGCTCCCATCGGGCCATGATGCCCGACCTTCTCCAACCCGTTCTTGGCCAGTTCCTGAATAAACTCGACATAAGGTTCAATAGGGGCCTGTGCGGGTGTTGTTGCCTTTGCAGGTGTGCTCCTGGTCTCTTCTTTAATATTCTTATGGCTACCATCACAATAAGGACGATTATTCGATTGCTGGCAACCACAGGCATAAACGATTTTGTCCTCCTCAAATGTTACAACCTCCGGTGTTTTATCCGTTGTCACGTGCGAACCGTCGCAATAAGGCCCGTTATTTGATAGTCCACACATGCAAAACGTTTTCGTTTCGCCTGCTTTTACATCAATTGCAAATGGTTCGTTTTGCCATCTAGCCATAGTTTTCCTCCTTAAAATTCTCTTTTGTGATTACAATAAATTCTACATAATCAATGGCCGCTTTAAAACTCAAATTCTTACCACGCACGAGATCGCCGTCCTCTACAAAATTCCTCTCAAGTTTAATTGAGTATACTAGTTCATAATATGAACTTCGGGATCACCCTTCCAAATTTCGGCAAATATGCCGATAAAAATGAGATTCTTAAGATAGCTGCTTCAGCTGAAGAGCTTGGATTTGAATCCCTATGGGTAAGTGATCATGTAGTCATACCGGACTCTCATCAAGGATTCGGAGATGTATTCTACGACCCGCTCATAACCCTAACCTATGTAGCCGCAAACACGCGTAATATTAGTCTTGGAACAAGTGTAATCATACTGCCCTACAGAAACCCTGTAGTACTTGCGAAGATGATTTCGACCCTGGATATGTTATCAGAAGGAAGGGTCATACTCGGAGTGGGTGCAGGTTGGATGCAAGAGGAATTCGAGGCACTTGGAATACCCTTTAACCAACGAGGGGAAATCACTGATGAATATCTCGCTATACTAAAAGTCCTTTGGACAGAAGATAATCCAAGATTTAAAGGTAAATATCTTGAGTTCTCAGACATAAGGTTTTTGCCCAAGCCTTATAAAACTCCCTACCCGCCAATATGGGTCGGGGGTGGGAGCAACAAAGCAATCGAGCGCGCCGTAACCTACGGAGAAGGGTGGCACTCTGTTGGTTTAACGCCTGGGAAATTAAAGGAGAAGCTGAAATACGTTAAGGAACTCCTAGAGAAGCATAAGAAAGATAATTTCGTAATATCTCTCAGAATAAACCTGGAAATTAATACGGACAAAGATATAAGTGATGAAGACACCTTGAGAGGACCTATTGAAAAAATAGTGGAGGGGATCAAGCAATACAAAGAATTAGGAGTGAATCACTTGGTTTTGCACTTTCTAAGCGGCACTTCTGAAGGGGTGCTAAATACCATGAAAACGTTTTCAGAAGAAATAAGACCTCTTATCTAAATTTTAATCCAGTTTTATACCTCTCAATATGTTTACAATTCTCAATTAATTCTAAATCTCCTTACTACTTTATTATTTTAGACCATTCTGTTACGATTAAATCTAGGCTACATAAAATCCAAGATGTTACTCGGAGGATTCAATTATGAGTAAATACGTGGTTGAATTGATCGGTACCTTCTTTCTCGTTTTAACTATTGGTTTAGTTGTTATAGAACCGGGCGCTGGGGCATTCGCACCACTGGCTATAGGGTCAATCCTCATGGTAATGATATATGCCGGCGGTCATATTTCAGGAGGGCATTATAATCCGGCTGTAACGCTTGCAGTATGGATTAGAGGAAGATGTTCTGGGAACGACGTGCCGGGTTATATGATTTCTCAATTCACTGGTGGAATAATCGCAGCATTCGCTGTGTTTTTAATAAAAGGTGATGTTCTTGTAGAAGCTACCGTTTTAAGCCCAATCCCTTCTTTATTAGCCGAATTCCTATTCACTTTTGCTCTTTGTTTTGTAGTTCTTAACGTAGCTACATCAAAAAACACAAGCGGAAACTCGTATTTCGGCTTGGCAATCGGTTTTACTGTGCTTGTTGGCGCCTATGCGGTAGGAAGCATCTCGGGCGGAGCGTTTAATCCTGCTGTGGCTGTAGGAATAATTACTATGGGACTTATTGATATATCGAGCATTTGGATATTCCTAATAGCCAACTTCTTAGGCGGAATTGTAGCTGCTATAGCGTTCAATGCTCTTAATCCTGATGATAAGTAGTACTCAACTTAAACTTTGCTTGATCCCGGGCGGTCTTAATTTCCTCTTTAGTTAAGATCGTCCCGTTTGTCCCTGAGTACATTAGCCTTTCTGTATCCCTATGAGCATGCCCAAGGCCAAGAAGATGGCCTATCTCATGAGCTGTAACACGTTCATGTCGTACACTTGGGAAATCGGTGACAAAAAACATATTGCTTCTAGACGCTATGCCGTTTACCTGTCCTATACTGCTAGTGTAAAATGCATTTAGCAGGGAGGGGTTTGAAATTTGGAACTCATGATCCATACCTGTGAGGAAGGGATTGTAGTTGCCGTTTGTAAGCTCTTTTAATATATCAGTCGATAACTCTATCCGCCCTATGTATTTAATCTCAAATTTAATCCCCGCCTGTAACCATATTTCATTTACCTTTTGAAAGACCTCAAGGAGTTGCTCGGTCGTCCTCGTACTTGAAAGTTCTCCATTTCTATCATCAAGTATATAGACTGAAATTGGAAGAGAGAGATAAGGCAAAAGAGCATTATCGGTTTTTGTTACTGTCTCAGCTCCAATACATAACACAGCAGACAAAGTAAGAACTGTGAAGAATACAAAGACACCGCATAAATTCATAACTTAGATAATATACATTATGTAGAAAATCATAACTCCATTGACACAGAGTTATCATTCGTGGGATAATTTAAGGGGAAACATTCTATGGATAATGAAAATAGTAAATTTACGGCTGCTGCCGTTCAGATGGCGCCTGTCTTCTTAAATAAAGATGAGACCATTGGGAAGGTTGCAAGCTTAATTGAAGAAGCAGCTTCAAACGGAGCGAGCTTGATAGTATTTCCTGAGGCAACTGTTCCTTGTTATCCATATTGGCCTAAGGACTTGGGATCATTAGAAGGAAGAAGGCAAGTCATAGATGCCTTTACTACACTCTATAAAAACTCAATCGAAATTCCGAGCAAAGATACTGAGAAATTGGCTAAATCAGCTAAAAAAGCGGGTTCCTATGTAATAATAGGAGTAAACGAGCGAGACGGCGGAACACTTTATAACACTATTTTATATTTAGGCAAAAACGGAGAAATCCTGGGCAAACATAGGAAACTCATGTCCATAGACAGCGAAAAATGCATATGGGGCATGGGCGGCGCTGAGGACCTTAAAGTGCTAGATACTGAACTGGGTAAAATCGGCGGGTTTTTCTGCTATGAGCACCACCTAACGCTTGCCAGATACGCTATGTTCACAAAGGGTGAGCAAATTCACGCGGGGCTCTGGGCCGGGCATGGATTTGTTAAACCTACGATGGATTTCGCAAGCCGACAGTACGCTTTTGAGGGACAGCTTTTTGTAATTGTATCTTCGGGTTATATAGAGGAGGATATGATTCCAGACAGTTTCCCACTTAAAAAACACACCGTATGGGATTTCCCGGGTGGAAGCGGAATTATAAACCCCAGAGGCGATTATATTGCGGGGCCAGTTTATGGAAAAGAAGATATTCTCTATGCGGATATTGATATGGATATGATTATACGGGCAAAGGCCGTAATAGATGCTGTCGGACATTTTTCCAGACCCGATATTCTAGAGCTTAAGATTAAAGAAAATACTCCCTCGTCTTCAAATGACTCTTTAGATAAACATTCTTCTGAGTCTATTCATGACTTGCAGAAATCCATTGAAAAAATTACTAAGAGGCAAGGAGAACTTGAAGCAAAGATCGAGAAATTGATCAACAATCTGTCGGGCAATACCGAATAAAAAATATAAGTTAGTATTTTAACAACATATAAGAAATATTTAAATAATGCGCCTAGCCGACGTATCTATTTAGTCGAACCAATGAGTTCCTGTTTTAGATTCCATAGCTCTTCAGATAATGAAACGTGATAAATATGGGGGTTAACAATACGCTTTATTCCCAAGTCAAGACAATCCATATCTTTTTCCCTTTGTGAGCGCATATCCTCAATCGAAGGGAATTCATATACTAGCTTGCCTCTATCTAGAATTTTTTCTAAAAGCGGCTCTGCTTTACTAATTTCTTCACTCTTTAAAATTCTATACTTTGTATGGTCTAAAGGATGATGCAATATAATCTCATCTATTTGAGCCGGATTCATTTCACCGAGTGTTAGAAGATCAGCCGTAGCCTTACCCCTTTTATCATAAATGCGCCATACTTTCTTGCTACCAGGGTTATGAGTTTTTTCACGGGACTCGGATAACTTTATAGAAGGCATCCAGTCCTTTCCATTAGATAGGGCAACCAGCTTGTATACTCCATCTAAAGCGGGCGCTCCTTTAGAAGTTATTAAATTAGTACCAACACCATAAACAAGACGTTTTATGAGATGATCCGGATCCACTCCGAACCTGGGAGCTTCCTCTTCTATCTGAGTTATTATCTGCCACACAACAAGTTCATCAATTTGGTTAGAAAGCACTATTTTTGTGTCAGGAAATCCGGCTTTATCCAACATTGCCGCCGCCTGAATACTAAGATATGCAAGATCTCCTGAGTCAAGCCTTATACCAACAGGTTCATGTCCTTTTCGTCTTAGTTCCTCAAAAACCACAATTGCATTGGGAATTCCGCTTTGAAGGGTATTAATCGTATCCACGAGAAGAAGGCAATCGTCCGGATAAAGCTCTGCATAGGCTCTGAAGGCGCCTAATTCTCCCTCTCCCATTGCCATAAAGACCTGCACCATACTGTGCCCATGTGTCCCTTTAGGCGGGTAGCCAAGAGAATGGGAAATTCCCACATTTGACGAGAAATCCGCCCCTCCAATTAGAGCGGCCCGTACTCCTGCATTTACACCTATATCTTGACCACGGCGGAGACCAAACTCTATAAGCTGTTGCCCACGCGCCGTATCTTTAATCCGGGCTGCTTTAGTAGCTATTAGGGTCTGGTAATTGATTTTATTAAGAAGGGAAGACTCCAGAATCTGAGCCATCGCGAGGGGCCCCTGGACAACATTTAGCGGAACATTGGGATGAACAACCCTACCCTCGGGGATTGCAAACATTGTAATACCCTCAAAATTACCGTATTCGCTTAACCAATTGAGAAAATCGTCTTTGAAAAGGGGTTCCCCTGTGAGGCCGGTTTGCGCTCTAAGGTGTTTGATTTCCTCCTCACCAAATCTGGAATTCATCATCCATTTTACAGCCCATTCAAGACCCGCATTTATACAGTAACCAGCTTGATGAGAGCCATAGTCCGGGTAGCTGCGGAAGAAATGATCGAATTGTGACTCTTTTTCGTGAATCCCCGTGGTGAAATACAGCTGGGCCATGGTTAGCTGGTATTGGTCGGTAAATAATATTCCTTCTGATGTTTGAGACCCTTTGCGCTTCATTAGTGATTAGTTTAGCACTTATAGTTTGAGTTACATACATTTTAAATATGGATTATTAGAACTAATAATCAAAGTTTCGCAGACAATATATTAAATAAGGAGAAATAGTTTTGTTAGGATAAAATCAACAATAATAATAAGAAGTAGAGCCACTACAACAGTCTCAGTTGTCGCTCTTCCTACTCCTTGAGTGCCACCCTCTGCTTTCATCCCTATATAGCAGCCGACAATTGCTACAATTATCCCAAAGAAGAAGGTTTTAGCTATACCGCTTACAAAATCTTCAATTGCGACCCACTCTAATATGCTTGAAATAAAGAGCCTGGGTCGAACGTCCAGATCAACATTAGACATGACCATAGCACCGAAGATGCCTGAAAAGTCAGCTATTATAGCCAGAAATGGGAATGATATAATCGCTGCAATCAGCCTTGGGGCAACCAACTTTCTGAGAGGGTCAGCGCCCATTGTTCTTAAAGCATCAATTTGCTCTGTAACTTTCATAGAGCCAATTTCCGCTGTAATCCCTGCACCTACTCTACCTCCTACAAGAAGCGAAGTAACAACAGGGCCAAGTTCTCTGACAAAAGAAAGAGAGACTACAGGTCCCACGACACCTTTTGCCCCGAACCAGGCAAAACCCCAGGCGAGCTGAACAACCATTACCATACCAATTGCCATAGCTGAAACTATAACGATAGGAATTGATTTAAATCCTATCTCATCTATTTGTTCTAGTATTAATCTACCGTTAAAAGGAGGGGTAAAACTTGCATAAAACGATCTGTAGAGAAAAAGACCTATTCTCCCCAAACTCTCGATTAAACCTATGATGTATGATCCGATTCTCTCTATGTAGTTTCCAAGCATATCTACAAGGCCTTAAACTGGGATACAAAATTATTAAAATCTACAATGCCAATTTCGAAGTGCTCTGGTGACGAGGCATAAGTAAAATCATATATGCATATACCCTTTTTCAAAACCACCGTTGCGATTTTAATTGGGACGTTATCTAATCTTCCAATGTAGGTTGTTTTAAGTGCTTTCTGTCCATTGACAATGATCTCTTCCCGCTCTAGAGCTTCTTTGCCCTGAATACCAATTAAAAGTGATTCCGAAAGCGCTTTTAAACTGTAATTCTTCTTTTTCTCATTACAGGTTGAATTCACCGTCATAGTGGCATCAAACTGAGTGTTATTATAGGCTAAATCCCCACCCTCAATGTTATTTCTTTTCCATGAATTGGGCAGAGTGCCTATTCTGTATGATGTATCATCAGTTTGAAATACTTGCCCTTTTAATTCACCAGAATCATCAGAACCTGCCGAAGCATAATATCCGACGAATCTCGTAACCGAACAAGAATTCAAACAAACAATGAATACTAATAAAAAGAAATATATAAAGAGCTTGCTCATATAACCTTATATTTGGAGTTAGATTTACCGGCCTTTGATTTGAACGTAAACAAACAAAACCCAAAAAGTGCCGATGAGTTCTCAATAATACTTGAAACTCTTAAAAAAACCAAGCATCTTAAACCTTGAAGGACGTTACTATTTTAAGGATGGTATAAGTTTGATTAAAGTAGAAATATACACAAGCACTTATTGTGCTTATTGCTATGCAGCAAAAGCTCTCCTTAATAAAAAGGGAGTAGAGTTTACGGAAATTAACCTTAGTAGAGATCCAGAGCTTAGAATTAAACTTGTAGAGAAGCATAATTGGAGAACAGTACCGATAATAGTAATTAATGAAAACTTGATAGGCGGATATGAGGAGCTCGTGGAATTAGAAAGACGGGGCGAACTGGATCAATTGCTTTCAGTTTAAATCCCCTGATGTTGACTCCCTTACAACTCTAAATTAACATTACACCCCCATGACGGTAAGAACCAGATTTGCACCAAGTCCGACAGGCTCTTTGCACATAGGCGGCGCTAGAACCGCAATATTCAATTGGCTTTTTGCAAGACATGCCGGCGGTGAATTCATATTACGTATAGAAGACACCGACCGAACAAGATCAACTGAAGAATCAATTCAAGAAATCACCCAGGCTATGGAGTGGCTCGGCCTTGACTGGGATGAAGGCCCCTTTAGACAGTCTGACAGACTGGATATATACCAGAAGCTTGCAAATGAGCTTTTAGAATCAGGAAAGGCTTACAAGTGTTATGTTACCCCTGAAGAACTTGGAGAGAAAAGAAAAGAGGCTCAAAACACAGGAGAAGTGCTGCGCTATAAACGAGAATGGGCCAAGGTAAACGAGGGGGTGGACAATCCCTATGCTATTCGTTTACAAACGCCCGATGAAGGAACTATTGAGGTGCAGGATTTATTAAGAGGCACAGTAACATTTGATGCAAAAGAGGTGGACGATTTCGTAATCTTGAAAAGAGACGGATTCCCGACTTATAATTTCGCTGTTGTAGTTGATGATGCCACAATGAAAATTACTCACGTAATAAGAGGGGACGACCACTTAATAAATACGCCTAGACAAGTCCTTATTTATAACGCTCTCTCTTATGAAATCCCTAAGATAGCCCATGTCTCAATGATCCTGGGCTCTGACAATAAAAGACTGAGTAAGCGCCACGGCGCAACCTCTGTAGTAGCATATAAAGACAGGGGTTATCTGCCTGAGGCAATTATAAATTTTCTTTCACGTCTTGGGTGGTCATACGGAGATCAGGAAATATTTTCTAAAACAGAACTTATAGAAAAATTCACTTTAGATAATGTAGGAAAGTCTGCAGCCGTTTTTAATGAAGAAAAATTGGACTGGTTAAACGGCTGGTATATAAGAAACAAACCGCCTCAGGAAATTGCACAACTTGTTATCCCTATACTGAAAGAAAAAGGTCTTGAAGTAGAGTTAGATGAGAAACTCATAAAAATTATAAAAGAGTTAAGTCAGCGAGCTAAAACGTTACTGGATATAACAAATACTATAAATTATTTCTATACTGAGGAAATTGAGTACGAGGAAAAAGCAAAAAATAAATTTCTAAAAGCAGAAAATAAGCCTGTACTCCAAGACCTGGTAGATAAACTTTCTAATCTTTCTAACTTTAACATGGATGAAACACACAAGGTATTTGATCGAGTAATGGAAGAAAGGGAGCTTAAGCTTGGCAAAATTGCACAGCCCGTAAGAGTCGCGCTTACCGGTGGAACCGTAAGCCCCGGAATCTTTGAGGTTATGGATATTTTAGGAAAGGATGAAGTGCTAAAACGGCTTAATGCAGCTATATACGTAATCCCGAATGAGGAATCTTCTAACTAGACCTATCAAACTCAATTCTTATTCTATATTTGAACTAATTATGAGTAGTCAAAAAATCCTTTGCCTGATTTTCTCCCGAGCCATCCTGCTCTTACCATCTGGCGAAGAAGCGGAGCAGCGCGGAATTTAGAATCTTGAAACTCCCTATAAAATGTATCCATTACATCTAAAGTAATATCGAGCCCTATGAGATCTACTAATGCCAGAGGACCTATAGGCTGGTTCGTACCAAGCTTCATCGCCTTATCTATATCTTCAGGAGTACCAACTCCGTCCTGATAAGCAAAAACTGCCTCGTTTAACATTGGAATCAGAATCCTGTTAACAATAAAACCCGGGCTGTCTTTGGTCTTTACGGGTTCTTTGCCGAGAGCGAGTGCAAAATCATATGCAAACTGCACTGTTTCATCAGATGTTGTAAGTGTCTTTATTATTTCTACGAGTTTCATTACAGGGGCAGGATTAAAAAAATGCATCCCTACTATTTTATCAGCTTTGCTGGTGCTTACTGCAATCTCTACTATCGGAAGGGATGAGGTATTAGTGGCAAGAACAACATCGTCACCAGTTATATTATCAAGCTTACTATAAATCTCTTTTTTAACATCCATATCCTCAAAAACTGCTTCTATAACAAGGTCAGCATCCCCCAAACCTTCAAAATCTGTAGTTTTGACGATCCGGCTTAGTATTGAGCTACTGTCTTCTTCGGTAATTGCTTCTTTTTTAACAAGTCTGCCTAGACTCTTCTCGATGCCTTTTATTCCCCTATCAAGTGCGGCATCAGAAATGTCTACCAATAAAACATCTCTATCACTAGAAGCTACAACTTGCGCAATTCCCGAACCCATTGTTCCGGAACCTACTACTCCCACTATCTTAATATCTTCAACCTTTTTCGACATATCTGACTCCCTCGATGTACACAAATGCGAAGTTGTTTTAGTATACCAAACTGTGAGTTTATTCTATACAGGAAAGATAAATATTTGAAACCCCGCGTTTTCAGAATTACAATACCCAAATGAAGGTAATAGGACTCACAGGGAATATAGCTTCCGGAAAAAGTGTGGTGGCATCGATGTTTGAGGACCTTGGCGCCAAAGTCATTGATGTCGACGACATAGCAAGAAAAATTGTAGAGCCGAATGAAACTGCATGGAAAAAAATAGTAGATACATTTGGACAAAATATTCTAAATCCAGACAGCACAATTAATAGAAAGAAGCTTGGTGAGATAATATTCAACGACTATGAGAAAAGAAAAATTTTAAATGATATAACCCACCCTAAGATCATACAGAATGCGAGAGATAAAGTTGAAAAATATAAAAACGAGATTGTAGAAGTAGTTATTATTGAGGCTGCGCTTATTGTGGAGAAGGGGGGACTTAAGGACTTAATAGAGAAGCTAATAGTAGTTATTTCAGACGAAGAATCTCAGATAAAAAGGCTAACGGAAAGAAACGGATTTTCCAAAGAAGAAGCTCTATCCCGGATAAATTCACAGATGCCAACTTCAGAAAAAGCTAAACACGCAGATTACATAATTGATAACTCAGGAACAACTAGCGAAACGGAGAATCAAGTGAAAAAACTTTGGCATGAAATAAGGACTCTTTAGAAGTTGAATTAGTAAAGAAAAGACACGTTGTGCTTCCTCTAACAATAAAAATGATTTCAACACCTTAGACTTGCCAACCATAGTTTTTCAGAGTAGATTTTTGCATCCTTAACAACCTTCAAAGGAGCATATAATGAAGGAAAAAATCGCAATACTTGAACAAAAAGAAAAAGATGCCGAGTCAGGAGGCGGGGAAGCCCGTATTAAGAAACAGCATGACAGCGGCAAACTCACAGCTAGAGAAAGAATCGAACTCCTTATAGATAAAAACACCTTTGTAGAATTGGACAAATTCGTTGTACATAAATGCAAAGACTTTGGAATGGGAGATAAAAAATTCCTTGGCGATGGTGTAGTAACCGGGTACGGAAAAGTTGAAGGTCGTCAGGTATTTGTTTATGCCCAGGATTTTACAGTATTCGGCGGCTCACTCGGAATGGAGCATGGCAGAAAGATATGCAAGATCATGGATCTTGCTATGCAGGTTGGAGCCCCTGTTATTGGACTTAGCGACTCCGGAGGTGCCAGGATTCAGGAAGGAGTAGAAAGTCTGGCCGGATACGCCGAAATCTTCTGCAGGAACGTTCTTGCTTCAGGCGTAGTACCTCAAATCTCGGCTATTATGGGCCCTTGTGCAGGTGGGGCCGTATACTCTCCCGCGATCACTGACTTCACTATTATGGTTAAAGAAACAAGTTATATGTTTATAACAGGTCCTGATGTAATAAAAGCTGTAACTCACGAAGAGGTAAACTCTGAGGATTTGGGCGGGGCCATGGTTCATAACTCCAGAAGCGGAGTAGCTCACTTTGCAGCTGAAGATGATAAAGATTCTATACTACTAATAAAAGAGCTTTTAAGTTTCCTCCCGTCAAACAATATGGAAGATCCGCCAAGGATTAAAACAGAAGATCCTTCGGATCGCCGTGATATGGGACTTAGAACTATTGTGCCTGAAAACCCCAATAAGCCCTACGATATGAAAGATGTAGTGACCTCTGTTGTAGATGAAGGCTACTTCTTCGAAGTGCAAGAACATTATGCAAAAAATATAATTATCGGCTTTACCAGATTGGCCGGTCGGGTTGTGGGAATTGTCGGAAATCAACCTAATGTGCTTGCGGGTTGTCTTGATATCGATTCCTCTATAAAAGGCGGCAGGTTTGTAAGATTTTGTGACTGCTTTAATATTCCTATTTTAACTTTTGAAGATGTCCCGGGGTTCCTGCCCGGAACTTCGCAAGAATGGGGAGGAATCATTAAACATGGTGCCAAACTGCTATATGCTTACAGTGAAGCAACAGTTCCCAGAGTTACTGTTATCACAAGAAAAGCTTACGGTGGTGCCTATGATGTTATGTCCTCAAGACATATAAGAGGGGATATGACATTGGCTTATCCAACAGCTGAGATTGCGGTTATGGGCTCAGACGGTGCTGTAAATATTATTTCACGAGGTCAAATCGCACAGGCCGAAGACCCTGAAGCTGAAAGGGCTAAGCTAATAGAAGAGTACAAGGAAAATTTCGCTAATCCTTATAAAGCTGCCGAACTGGGTTTTGTAGATGAAGTTATCAGACCAGAAGATACGAGGCCTCGAGTAATTGCGGCGTTTGAAATGCTTGACGGAAAAAGACAAACAAATCCTCCGAAAAAACATGGGAACATCCCACTTTAACAACAAAGGGAATACTGAATGTTCAATAAAATATTAATAGCAAACAGAGGGGAGATAGCGGTAAGGATAATCAGAGCCTGTAAGGAATTAGGTGCTACTACAGTTGCTGTTTATTCAGACGCTGATCGTCGTTCGCTACATGTGGCTCTAGCTGATGAAGCGTATCATATAGGGGGCTCTGCTCCCAGTGAGAGTTATCTGGTTATAGATAAAATAATTGAAGTTGCAAAAAAATCAGGCGCTCAAGCCATACACCCGGGTTTTGGTTTTCTTTCTGAGAACGAAGAGTTTGCAAAAAGGTGTGAGAAAGAGGGGATAGTTTTTATCGGCCCCTCCGCGGAAGCCATACGACTGATGGGCGACAAGATTACAGCCAGAAAAATTGCACAGGAAGAAAAAGTACCGCTCGTTCCGGGATCAGACGGGGCAGTTACTGATGTTGAAGCTTCAGTTGTTGCTGATAAAATCGGCTACCCGGTAATGATAAAAGCCTCTGCCGGTGGAGGCGGTAAGGGTATGAGGCTGGTTAGAGACAAAGACAAGTTTGAAAGCTCACTTCGTATGGCCAGGAGTGAAGCCCGTTCTTCTTTTGGTGATGATTCGGTATTTGTGGAAAGATTTGTTGAACAGCCAAGGCATGTTGAAATACAAATAATAGCGGATACCCATGGTAACACAATACATTTATTTGAACGCGAGTGTTCCATACAGAGAAGACATCAAAAAGTTGTAGAAGAGGCCCCTTCCTCTGCAATAAGTGCCAAAATTAGAAAGAAAATGGGCGAAGTAGCCGTCAGGATTGCAAAAGCGGTCAATTACAGTGGTGCAGGTACTGTTGAGTTTATTATGGACCAGAGGGGAAATTTCTATTTTCTTGAGATGAACACCCGTGTCCAGGTAGAGCACCCTGTGACCGAAATGATTACCGGTTTAGATATAGTAAAATGGATGATACGCATCGCTGCCGGAGAGGAACTACCTTTCAAGCAAAAAGAAATCGAAATGAAAGGCTGGGCACTTGAATGCAGAGTTTATGCTGAAGACCCTGAAACCAACTTTATGCCTTCCCCTGGGCTGCTTATATATGTTAAAGCTCCCAGCGGTCCCGGAATTAGGGATGACTCATCGATTTACAGCGGATGTGAGATAACTTCTTTTTATGATCCTATGTTATCAAAACTCGTAGTATGGGCAGACAACAGAGAGGCCGCAATTGATAAAATGGCATCCGCTCTCAGGGAATATGTAGTTCTTGGAGTAAAAACAAATATAGGATTCTTAATACGATTAATGAATGATGAGGAATTCAGACAAGGCAAGATCGATACAGGGTTTATAGAGCGCCACCCTGAACTACTGACTCCTGGAACAGTTGACCTTGAACCTGCTCTAATCGCAGCAGCGCTTGCTGTTGATGATATTGAAGAAACAGTGGATTCCGATAAACAGCCTCAGTCAAACTGGAAGCTCCTAGGAAGGAAAGCTGCCCTTTCCGGGGGTTCATTAATATGACATATATATTTAAGATCAAAGACCAAGTCTATAAAATTGATATCGAGAAAGAAAAGGATCAAACCGTAATTCAGATTGATGGAAAAGATATTCCAGTCGAGTTTCAAAAAATCGACGATAATTTGTACTCTATCATTCTCGAAAACAAGTCCCTTACGATTGGAGTATCAAGAAACGGCAAAAATTTACAGGTTTTCATGGATGGAGACTTATATGAGGTAGAAGCAATTTCAGAGAGGGATCAGCGGAAATCTCCCCAGGAATTATCAGGGGTACAGGAAATAAGATCACCGATGCCAAGCCGTATAGTTAAAATACTCAAAGAGGTGGGAGATGAGGTCGAAGTTGACGAAGGCGTAATAGTTCTTGAAGCCATGAAAATGGAAAGCGAACTTAAATCCCCAATTGAAGGAAATGTAACCGATGTGTTAGTAAATGAAGGTGACTCTGTTGAAGCGGAAACCCCGCTATTAATTGTATCTTCTAAGTAGACTAACTAATTGCTTTCACAAAAATTCCATAAGTTACTAATATCGCTTTTAGCTCATAGACTGCTTTTCAATTAATGAAACTTTATCAACTAATACTCCAAACTCCTCAATAGTAAGAGTTTCAGCCCGCCTTGTTTTATCTATTCCCGACAACTCGAGCAATTCCCTCGCGGAATCTCTAGACATAATAGACTGAAGAGAATTTCCTATCATTTTTCTTCTAGAAGAAAACGCAGCTCTTACAACTTTCTCATATAGTTTCTCATCAGAAACTGCTGCTCTAGGGACTTTAAGCGGAACCAGTTTCAGGACAATTGAATCGACCTTGGGTTTCGGCCAGAATGATGCAGGATGAACACGGAACTCGGTTGTAATATCCATAAAAGTTTGAAGAAGCACAGAAATTGACCCGTATGTTTTTCCCCCTGGACATGCGGTTATTCTCTCACCAACCTCAAGTTGGAGCATTAGAACCATGCATGAGAAATATTCACGAGCTTGGAGCAATTTAAACAAAATAGGAGATGATACACTGTACGGGAGGTTTGAGATTGCCTTCATCTTTTTCCCAGAGTAAAAGCTGCTGAAATCAGCTTTTAAGGCGTCCTGATGTACCAATTTTACATTCGGATAATCCCGAAATAACTCGCTCAAATGCTTTACAAGCTTCTTGTCTTTTTCTATAGCTACTACTTTGCCGGCATTATCAGTTAATGCTAATGTAAGTGCCCCTAATCCTGGTCCTATTTCAAGAACTTCATCCTCTGATGATAATTCCGCCAATTCAATAATGCGGTCAATTACTCTTAAATCTTTAATAAAATTCTGTCCTAAACTCTTGTTTGGATAGGAATTTTCACTAAAGAAGAACTCTTTAGGATTAGTCACGGTTTTTATCCTATTTGGCATTTATATTCTCGGGTTAATTGATAATGTTTTCTATGATATTGACAGAAAGGTAGTCGAGAACCTTGCCACGTTTTTTTATTGGTTTAAGTTCCGAGTTCTTCAAAAGATATATCTTCATAGTGGTTTACTTTGTTTTTGCCTTGATTTTTAGACTCATAAAGAGCCCGGTCAGCTTTTTCTATTAAGGTTTCATTATCCGCAGCATTTTCCGGGTAAGTAGCAATACCAATACTCAGTGTAACATTCAGCTCATCGCCCTTAAATTTAAAGGGCATATTCTTAATATTATTTTTTATTTTTTCAGCAACAGCTAACGAACCTCTTTTATTAGTATTAGGCAGGACTACAGCAAATTCATCTCCCCCGTATCTGGCTGATATATCAATTTTTCTAAGTGACTCGGTGAGTACAGTTCCTATAAACGACAAAACACTGTCTCCAGCCCTGTGTCCATAAGTATCATTAACATATTTTAAATCATCTACATCAATCAAGATTAGTGATGAACACTCATCATATCTGTCAGAATGAGCGATGGTATAAGAAAGCATTTCTTGAAAATGTCTATAATTATATAATCCCGTAAGCCCGTCTTTCACAGCGAGCTCTTTGGCTTTCATGTAATTTAGAGAGGTTGTAATAAATTTAGCAGATTCACCGCAAACAATTTTTGTAAGACTGATTTCTCCTTCATTAAAAGGCAGCTTGTTCTTTCTGGCGATCACTACAGATCCAAGAACACTTCTTTCTCTATCTTGCTCCTCAGGAATCTTTTCAATAAGAGGATAGATTAAAACCGATTTTATATTCTTTACGCCCAAAGCGAAATCAACCTCTTTTCCAAATATGCTTTTATATTTAGTCCTTGCAGACAGGTCCTCTGTATTAAAGTAGTTTTTACCATCGTGCACTAGTCCTATGAGGGTGTTTGAATGAGGGATCTCTTTCCCTTGCAGATGATACTTATGCTCTTCATTGACCCTCTTTAGAATACTCATACCGTCTGCCTCATTAAAAAGCGAAATCCCCACAAGATCCGCTTCTAAAACTCTTTGTAGCGTATCTACAAGGTGATCCAGCACGGCATCTACACTGTCTGTGGAATTAAGTTTTTGTGTGAAATCATAAAATGAATTAAGCTCCTGAGAGCTCAGTTTAACCTTTTCAGACAACTGGAATCTGTCTATAATCTCGCCTATCCTATCTGATATTAGAGATATAATAAGTTTTTCTTTCTCCCCAAAAACATCTTGATCCATACTATCGACTATTAATATTCCCACTATATCCTGTTTGCTCTCAGGAACATTTTGTTCAGCCTTCATGAGTAAGGGAGTGGCAAGAAGTGATCTAACTGGAATGTCCTTAGTATAATATATAAGGTTCTTTCTAACATTTTTGATACTTGTTATTAAAACCTGGGTTTTTGTCTTTAACACCCATCCTAGATATCCACCCCGAAAACTGACTCTTTGTCCCCTGTCGATATAATCATTGCTTTTAGATATTGAATCCGCTATAACAAAAAGTCCGTCATCCATTTTCATATAAAACAAGATACTGTGACTAGAAACTAGTTGGCTAAGAATCTCAAGCGCATTTTTTATATCTGCCCTCAGTTCTTTCACATTACTAGATTCATTCTGATCCTCTGCATTTCCAGAGATTAAATTGTGAAGCAAAATTTTCTTTACACTACCTTTTTGGAAGATGTTTGACCTTAGTGCGAGCTTATTACCTTTGAGCAAGAATCCCAAAATTAATGTTGAAAGAAGGAGTATCGTGATTTGGTAGGGAAGTAAAGGACCTTGGAACTTAGTTATTTGAAGGATCGAAACTATAACAAAAGAAAGCCCGCCCGCCGGCCAGCCAAAGAGAAGAACTATCAAAGGTAATAGAACATAGGATAAGGGAAACAACTCATTTCCAAATATCTCTAGTAAAATTTCAAATACTAGGGCAAATAAGAGTGCAAATTCTATTTCATCTATTCTTGATAAGTTTCGTGAAGCGCCGGTTATGTAATTTACGGACTTATATACGACTGTAGATATTAAGAGAAATGCAGCCAAAATAGAATAAAAATTGATACTCTCAAAACTATTCTTATATATAAGGGCTAATACTAAGGTTGAAAGTACGACTATAAATATTTTGCCCGAGACATAGTTTGAGAGCTTAATTTTACTCTTGAAATCTATAGACTTTTTCACCTTTTTTAATCATCCCTAATTCTTGTCTTATGATTTTTTCCTTATACGCTTGATCAGCATCAATCAATTCTATTTTTTTGATTAATTCGCTATTTGCCTTCTCTAGTTTTAGGGATTCCACTTTTACTTTTTCGTTCTCTTGGTGAAGAGCGTACACATGGGTAATTTCTTTGGCAAAAAGATATACCAAAAGAGAAACAACTCCGACTACTAAAATAATCCTTATTATAGTCCTTTCCATGTTATAAAATAGCCAAATCACCCGTAATGAAGGGATTTGACCTTCTCTCTATACCTATAGTTGTAAAAGGCCCGTGGCCGGGGTAAACATTATAGGAATCAGGAAGTGACATTAGTTTTGACTTTATAGAACCGACTAGCTCTCTCATTGAAGTCCCGCCTGTCAAATCTACTCTGCCCACGCTTCCTGCAAAAAGCGTGTCCCCAGAGATAACATGATCATCAATTAAAAGGCAGATACTACCCCACGTGTGCCCTGGTGTATGTAGGACCTTTGCTTTTAATCCGCCTATATCAATCTCGTCTCCTTCCTCGATATAGACGTCTATCTCAGGAACCCTGACATTGCCGAACTGCGGAAATCTTGCTGCCGCTTCAGGTAATATTTGCAATACAGGCTCATCCTCCGGATGCAAATAAAATTTCACTCCAAGCTCTTCTTTCGCTTGTTGCACACCTGCAACATGGTCAATATGTGTATGAGTATTTACAATTTTGGTTATGTCCAATCCTGATTTCTTTATCTCAGCTAAAATCTCATCCATCTGTTCGCCCGGATCGATCAATATTCCCTCATTTGTCTCCTCATCCCCGATAATATAACAATTCGTTAGAAAAATGCCTCCGGGTATACATTTAAGAATCATAGTTTTAGTAAACTCCCTTATAATTAGTTAATCGTGAATTTTTCAAACTGTGCTATGTAAGGCTGCCAATCTAACTGAACATCATTTACCTGGGAAAGATCGGGCCCTTTACAGCACCAATCCACTAGTCTTTGAAGCTGATCCTCATCCCCTTCTGCAATCACTTCTACAGTTCCATCCTCTCTGTTCCTAACAAATCCACTTAGTCTTAGTTCATTCGCCTTGTCTTTAGTAGAAGCTCTAAAAAATACTCCCTGAACCTTTCCGTGAATAATAAGCTGTACTCTCTTTTTATCCATCCAATAAGCTCAGATTACCAAAACCCTTAATTTCTGTCAACAATAGTTCGGCTTGGTTACTTAATTTTGACAGATTTCCGTGACTTAGAATGCAATCATTAAGAACATCTTTAATAATAATACACTACATTTTGACTTTGATACAAAAAGTGTCACCTCCCATAATTCAATATCAAATTGTGTAATTTCCCCTTAAAAGTCAATCTAAATGTTTAAATGTTTGACAGTCAAAATCCGAAGATGTATTTTGTTTAGGTATGAGCGAATATAAAGCCTGGTTCAATTGTATCAATGAAGAGTGTGGCGAAACATATCCATTGGATGAAATAATCTACCGATGTAAGAAATGCGACAATCTTTTAGAAGTTACCCATGATCTCAATAAGCTAAAGGAAACTTCGGCTCAAGAGTGGAAAGATATATTTGATAACCGCTACCGTAGACAGTCATGGCCTTACGGGAGTTCTGTATGGGGTAAAAAGGAATGGGTCTGTCCCTATGTTGAGGACAAAAATATTGTCTCGATGTATGAAGGAGCCACGAATCTTTTTTGGGCTGAGAGGTTTGGAAAACAGATTGGCATGGAAGACCTTTGGCTAAAAATGTGCGGAAATAGCCACACGGGGTCGTTCAAAGACCTTGGTATGACGGTTCTTGTATCGGTTGTACAACAAATGATCGCTGATGGCAAAGATGTACCGGCAGTAGCTTGTGCATCAACTGGTGATACATCTGCTGCTCTTGCGGCTTACTGTGCCTCTGCGGACATACCGGCAATTGTCTTTCTCCCAAAAGATAAAGTTTCCGTTGCACAGCTTGTGCAGCCGATTTCGAACGGAGCGTTGGTCTTATCCCTAGATACTGACTTTGATGGCTGTATGGAAATGGTGCAAAACATATGTAGCCAAAACAATATCTATCTCGCAAATTCCATTAACTCTCTCCGAATCGAAGGACAAAAAACAATTAGCGTAGAGCTCTGTCAACAATTTGATTGGGAAGTGCCTGACTGGATCATTATCCCGGGGGGTAATTTAGGAAATATATCTGCTCTTGGAAAAGGTTTTTTAATGATGAAGGATCTTGGTTTAATTAATAAGTTACCGAGACTGGTATGCGCTCAGGCTGAGAATGCAAATCCTCTTTATTTGAGCTATCTCAAAAATTTTGAAGAATTCCATCCGGTCAAAGCCAAAAAAACACTGGCTAATGCAATTCAAATTGGCAACCCTGTGAGTGTTAATAAAGCTATAAGAACCTTAAAAGAGTTTGATGGTATTGTGGAGCAGGCAAGTGAAGAGGAGCTTGCGAATGCCTCAGCGCGAGTAGATAAAACAGGAACGTTTAATTGTCCGCATACTGGTGTTGCCCTTGCAGTTTTCTTGAAATTGCAGGCAAAGAAAGTTTTCAAACCTAAAGACAGGATTGTCATAATTTCAACTGCACATGGGCTTAAATTTGTTGAATTTAAGATTGGATATCACAAAAAAGAACTCGAGGGAGTATTTTCAAAATACGCTAACGCCCCACTTGAGCTTCCAGCTGATTATGACGTTGTAAAAGACGCAATATTTTCCAGGATAGCCGGCTAGTTAAACTAGCTCATTCTACAAAGTTTCTAAATATGAAAAATAATTTGACCGGTCTCTACGTCATAACCGACAAAAAACTAATTAAACGCGCCGGGTTCATTGAAACCGTTGAGAAGTCTATAAAGGGCGGAGCTCGTATTGTCCAGTTAAGGGAAAAAGATACTCCCAAAAACGAAATATTAAACTTGGGTAGAGAGCTTCTCAAGTTAACAAGAAGATACGATGTACCGCTTATTATTAATGACTCTCCTGAACTAGCAAAAGAAATAGGAGCAGATGGTGTTCATCTGGGCGGTGACGATACTTCTATAAAAAACGCAAGAGCTATACTCGGCGATGAGGCTATAATTGGTGTCTCCTGTTATAACCAAATTGAAAGGGGGTTAAACGCAGTGCAAAATGGCGCCTATTATGTGGCATTCGGAACCCCATACTATACTCCCACTAAACCTGAAAGAGAGCCCACTTCTATAGAGGTTCTTAAAGAAGCGGTATATGTTATAAGCCAGATACCAATCTTTGCAATAGGTGGAATTACTAAAGAAAACGCCTCTGAAATATTAGGGACCGGAGTTGACGGCATAGCAGTGATTACAAGTGTATTTGGATCACCTGATCCTGAATTAGCAGCAAGAGAATTAGCTACCTTATCAAACTAAGAATTATACGGAATTATAGAATACCCGAGAAATCTTTCCCTTTTCTTTTAGTCCCCACTCTCTCGGCAAGCGCGTGAGAGACGAGAGGAAGTGCAATAGTAGCGTCACAGTAACACTGTACCAAGCTACCCTCTGGATCCTCCTTACCCCAGGATACGGCTTCTTCAAATGTGCACCCTGAGAGACCTCCCCACTGAGGAGAATCGGTCGTTATCTGAATAGCGTATTTATGAGGATAATAAGTTTCAGCGACACCTGTACCCTTTCTGTTTAATCCTGGTTGCCTGTTAGGAATTTGTCTATCTTCATACAAAAGATCGCCTGTAACAGCAAAGAGTTGAATAAAATCCTTAGGGACTCCACCACCTATATAAATAACAGCTGTATCTTTTACTGTTTCACCCAAAGTCATAAACTCTACATAGTCTTTAATCGCATCTATTGTTAGGCTGAACCCCTTACTCTTTGCAATAAGAGCTGCGTCACCATATGGGCTGTCTGCTATAGCGGGACAAAATATAGGAACTCCGTGCTCAGCGGCTTTTGCCACGATGCTATGAATATTTTTATTGTGGAGCCAATGACCGCAGAGTTGTAGCAGTTCTCTTGATGAGTAGTTATGAGACTCATCAAGCGTCAAGATAAACTCAGCTAAAAGCTCTGTCATAACCAGATAATCCGTCTCTTTCCCGTAAACATCATAATAGCGGTTAAGACCTTCTCTGAACAATATTTCGTTATCCGCCAAGTGAGAACCCTGCCAGTAGTCAAAGCCCATAGCGTCTATTATATCTTCAGAAATATTCGCCCCTGTAGGAACTAGTATGTCTATATAGCGGTTTTCAATCAGCCAATTTATTATTTTCCACTGTCCTGTAGTCGAAAGTGAGCCTGCGTAACCAAGGAGAATTGTAACGTCATCATCATTTATCATCTGCTCTAACACGTCAACTACACGCGCTAAACTCCTACCCTGAAATCCCGTCTCTGCCATTTCTGAGAGTAGTTGGGAGACGGTTTTAGGCGCTTGTACTTCTATTGCTTTTACTTTCTTATTAAGAAAATCATCCATTTTAGTTTGTTTCTTAACTTTATCTGCCATTAGATATGGCACCTCCGTTTATTGCTATATGTAAATTGAAGCGATTCAAGATACCACAATAGCTATAAATATCAAAATCACCTATAGAGAAATAAAAACGCTGATTCTAAATAACTATATTGACTAACTTCTTTGGAACAACGATTACTTTCTTTGGCTCTTTACCAGCTATATAGCTTTGAACTTTCTCATCAGAAAAAGCAGCCTCTTTCATCTGTTCCTCATCTGAGTCTGGATCCATTGTAATCTGGCTCCTCACCTTCCCGTTTATCTGAACCACTATGTTAATCGCCGCACTCTCTACTAGTTCTTTGTTCCAGGTAATCCATCCTTTATCAACAAGAGTCTCCTCATACCCAAGCTCCTGCCATAGCTCCTCTGAAACATGTGGCGCCATAGGATAAATGAGTCTCACCATTGTCTCAACAGCTTCTCTCAATACTGGCAAATCATCCTGGCCCGCGGGTTTAAACCTGGATGTATCGTTTAGTAATTCCATAATTGCCGCAATAGCCGTATTAAACTGAAACCTGTCGAGATCATCCGTTACTTTTTTTATTGTTTTATGTGTCTTTGTAAGAAGCTCTTTAGCAATCTTTGAAATTTTCTCTGGCTCAACATCTACTCCCTTAATCTCATCAATACCATTAAAAACATCAAAGATGAGCCTCCACAGACGGTTTAAAAACCTGAACGATCCCTCTATCCCCTCATCACTCCAATCCAAATCCCTTTGAACCGGGGCGGCAAATAATATGAAGAGCCTCACTGTATCCGCGCCGTACTTTGCAATCATATCGTCAGGGTCAACGATGTTTCCCATAGATTTGGACATTTTAGCACCGTCTTTTATAACCATTCCCTGAGTAAGCAAATTCTTAAAAGGCTCGTCCAGATCGCACATTCCAAAGTCTCTGAGCGCTTTTGTAAAAAACCGTGCATATAAAAGGTGGAGTATAGCGTGCTCTATACCGCCTATGTACTGGTCAACAGAGAGCCAGTAGGAAACTTCATCTTTATCAAAAATACCCTCAGTATATTTAGGTGAGGCGTATCTCAAGAAATACCAGGAGGATTCCACAAACGTGTCCATCGTATCTGTTTCACGCTTAGCCTGACCACCGCATTCTGGGCAATCCGTATTTACAAAGCTATCAATTTTTGAGAGGGGAGACCCTCCTTTGCCAGTAAATTCGATGTCTAAGGGAAGCTCCACCGGGAGATCTTTGTCAGGTACGGGAACCACTCCACAGCTATCGCAATATATTATTGGAATTGGTGTTCCCCAATATCTCTGCCTAGAAATTCCCCAGTCCCTGAGCCTGTAATTAATCTGCCTCTCGCCTATACCTTTTTCCTCTATATATTCAATTATCTTTTCTTTTGCTGTTTGTGATTGAATATTTGTGAAATCCTTTGAATTGACCATAACTCCAGGCTCCTCAAATGCCCCTTCCATAGTGTCCGGATTTAAATCTACTCCTTCGGGTTGAATTACTACTTTGATTGGTAAATGGTACTCCTTTGCAAACTTAAAGTCCCTTTGGTCATGGGCAGGCACGCACATAATAATTCCGGTCCCGTATTCAATAAGCACAAAGTTAGCTATATAGATAGGAATACTCCCGCCCGTGAAAGGATTTATAGCATAGGAACCGGTAAAAACACCCTCTTTTTTTGTCCCTTCACCTACTCTTTCAAGGTTGCTCTGTTTTTTGACCCTATTAATAAATTCCAGGACTTCCTCTTCTTCCGGTTTGCCTTTTATAAGCTCCTCTGCGAGCGGATGTTCGGGTGCGATACTCATATAGGTTACGCCGTACACGGTATCAGGGCGGGTTGTGAAAATCTTAAGACTGTTCTCTTCTCCCAGCGATTCTTGAAGGGGAAATTCTATCTCAGCCCCGGTGCTTTTCCCTATCCAGTTTTTCTGCATAGAGAGCACTCTTTCTGGCCAGCCGTCTTTCAACTTATCCGCCCACTCAAGAAGCTCTTCCGTATACTCTGTTGTTTTAAAAAACCAGCCCTTCATCTCCTTTAACTCAACTTCAGATCCGCAGCGCCAGCAAAGTCCGTCTTCAACCTGTTCATTAGCCAGCACAGTTTCGTCAGACGGGCACCAGTTAACCGTAGTCGACTTTTGATAGGCTAGCCCCTTCTTAAGCATGTGAGTAAAGACCATCTGCTCCCATTTGTAATACGAAGGATCGCAGGTGGTGATTTCTCTTGTCCAGTCATAGCTGTACCCAAGCTGTTTAAGCTGGGCCTTCATCTGAGAGATATTTTCATAGGTCCATTTTGCGGGATGAACGCCGCGCTCAATGGCCGCATTTTCAGCGGGCAGTCCAAAGGCGTCCCAACCAATCGGATGTAGAACGTTAAATCCTCTGGTTCGTTTGTAACGGGCTGTGACATCACCGATCGTATAATTTCTCACATGACCCATATGTATGCGCCCGGAAGGATAGGGAAACATCTCTAAAACATAATATTTCTTCTTATCATGATCTACTTCAACCTGGTATAACTTCTTCTCATCCCAATAGTTACGCCATTTATTTTCGATCTCTTTTGCATTATAGCTCTCTTTCATTTTTCGTTTATTTCACTCCAAAAAGTTTTATTTAGAATAGAATGATTTACCAGAAACACAAGAAGAGTTCAAAGTCTGTCTTATGTTTTTAAATGTGCTTTTACAATTTTATCCATGTTGTATTATATTAAATGAACACGGATATGAGCATAGATAGCAACTTAAAAGAAATTGTAGAAGAACTCAAGAGGTATTTGGAGTTTCAAGAATCTATGGGTTTAAAAACCGTCCCCGCCTATAATAAAGAAACCGAAAATGGCACCCAGCTGATAACCGAAAAGGAAGCACTAAGGACTGAGCCAATGGCCACGAAAAATAATCAAACTGAGGAAGATATAATCATAATCGAAGAACCGGTCAACTTGTTTGACACCAAGATAATGACGCTTGAGGAAATTAGGGAGGAGATCGGGGACTGCATCAGGTGTAAGCTCCACGAAGGCAGAACAAACCTTGTGTTCGGGGACGGGAATCCAAAAGCAAAACTCGTATTTGTAGGGGAAGGTCCGGGGCGTGATGAGGATATGCAGGGTAAGCCTTTTGTGGGACGATCCGGGAAGCTACTAACTAAGATAATTGAAGCTATGGGGCTTAAGCGGGAAGACGTGTATATATGTAACGTTGTAAAATGCCGCCCACCTGACAACAGAACTCCAGAGCCTAATGAAATGTCTACATGTGAGCAGTTCCTATTTAAACAGATAAGATTTATAAAGCCTGAAGTTATAGTTTGTTTAGGTGCTACAGCGGCAAAGTCGATCCTCAGAACAAAGGCCAGCCTTGGTAGTTTGAGAGGGAAATTTCATATGTACAGCGGAACAAAACTTATGGTAACATACCATCCTGCAGCACTGCTTAGAAATCCTCATTTTAAAAAACCCGCCTGGGAAGATATGCAGGTTGTGATGAAGGAATTAGGGCTCCCGCTGCCTAAGAACTAATTATCCAGGGCGATTAGCTCAGTGGATTAGAGCGCTGGCCTCCGAAGCCAGAGGTCGGGGGTTCGAATCCCCCATCGCCCGCCACTGCTTTATTTAATGTTTACGGTTAGTTAAATCAAGCGGTTATTATTAGTGCGGGAGTCAATATTGGGCTTAGTGTCCAAATAGGTGTCTATAGTTGATTTTTCGAAATGTTTTCCAAGCTTATCAATTGCAGCCCTCTTAGCCTCTTCCTGAGTATGACTATATCGTTTCAACATAGATATGTCCTTATGCCCAGACAAAGCCATAACAGTAGCAAAGTCCTCTTTTTCATTAACAATTAGATTTGATATAAAGGTATGCCTGAAATCATGAAATCTACCCTTTTCAATACCCGACTTTCTTAATGCCGTACTCCAAGCTCTTTTCCATGCAGATAGCGAAGTATAGGGCTTACCATCTGGTGTCGTAAATACATATTCACCAATAGCATCCTTTTTCATCTCTAGCAGGCTATCAAAAAGGGCTTCGCTCATAGGAATAGTTCTTGGCTCCTCGTTTTTTGTTTCGGCTACATAGATAGTTTTATCTTCAAAATCCATATCTTGCCATCTGAGCCTAGTTATTTCAGAACGCCTCATACCCGTCAAGTATGCACACAATAAGATGGGTTTGAAATGACCGGTAGCAGCTTCATAAAGTTTTTGAAATTCCCAAGGCTTATACGTTCTAGGCTTAGTTTTAGGAACCTTTAATAGCTTTATACCCTGCACAGGGTTCTTGCCTACCTTTATGCTTAAAACTCCTTGTAGGGATAGATTAAACATCCTCCTCACAGACCCTAGCTCTTTATTAATTGTTTCTGGCTTCCGCCCCTGCTTTTTTCTTTCAGATTTGTACTTCTCTATTTCCCAAAGGCTAAGTGTGTAAATGTTCTTGCCCTTGAAATGAGACAATAGGTTTTTACACGCAGCATGGTCTCTTTCTGGTGCCTTATGGTTTTCATCTGCCCATTTAAGATAAGCCTCAATTAGTTTTTCAAATTTTACGGGTTTTTCCGTTTTAGTAATGTCAAATTTGCCCTGAGCAAACTCAGATTTCCTAATAGATAGTGCTTTCTTAGCATCTTCACGATTAATCTTAGAAGGATCAACTCCTTCAATGGAAACAACTTCTCTTTTTCTTCTGCCATTAGGCAAATAATAGTCTAAATACCAACGGTTATCTTTTTTATATATGCCCATTATTTATGTTTTATACCCCCTTGATGTTTATAATAAACATGTTAACATGTTGTGTATAGTAAGTCAATAACAAATTTTTTGTTCGAGGTGTTAACATGTTGTATAATGTCGATATGGCAGCTAAACAGAGCAAGAGGAAAGATACGAACTATATTCAAACC
>SMWY01000011.1 GCA_004356555.1 Candidatus Dadabacteria bacterium | reverse complement strand
AGTTAGAAGGTCTGGTGTAAAGCGGTTCACCTTCCATGATCTGAGACATACATTCGCGAGTAACTTAGTTATGAAGGGTGTCGATATAACAACAGTTTCGGAACTATTAGGGCATAAGAGTATCGCTATGACTAAGAGGTATTCTCACCCTACACCGGAACACAAAAGACGTGCAGTTGAAACGCTGAATTTCAATACTATGGACACCTATTTGGACACTAAGCTTATAAGTATCAAGAGCAAAGCTAACGTAATTGGTTGATATTATTGAATAAGCCCGGGTGGCGGAATAGGTAGACGCAAGGGACTTAAAATCCCTCGAGTGCAAGCTTGTGCCGGTTCGAGTCCGGCCCCGGGCACCAGTTATTACAAGAAGCCCCATCCTTAGATTCCGTCTTGATTATTAACTGATGAGATTATTCTAAATACAGTCTAATCTTTGTTTATTGGGTTAGTATCAAGGTAACTTTTACTTAGGTTTTATAGGGGGTAAAAAGTATAGGATAGTATCTTTCAAAAACTAATTGATTATTTTTTCCTCTTCTTCATCGTCCCGATCATCTTCGTCATCGTCATCCCAATCATCTTCGTCATCGTCATCCCAATCATCGTCTTCATCAAAAAAATCCTCGTCATCATCATCCCAATCGTCTTCGTCGTCTAACTCTTCGTCCTCATCCTTCCATTCTTCATCTTTTATTAGTAATTCTAAGTCGGTACTCATTTGCTTTCTCCTGTACGAATGACTTCTTTGAAAAGGTACATTCTGATATCAAAAAGTCAATAGAGAATTCTAAGTATTAATCTGTATTGAATCGTATCCAAAATCGAGAGATATTATAAAGATTAGGGGCAGTTATGAGATACAGGGTATAGCTCAAATCAATTTCAAATAGCAAGGTTATGTCGAGAGTTACGATGGTTTTAAGTGGTTATTATTTGGTCCCTTTATCGAAAAATTCCTTAGCTTTTGATACCATTTCGCTTGAGCCTAGGAAGATCGGAGTTCTTTGGTGAAGCTCGCGAGGCTCGATATCTAAAATACGTCTGGATCCGTCGGTTGCCATACCCCCTGCTTGCTCTACAATGAAGGACATGGGGTTACATTCATAAACCAGCCTTATTTTCCCATCTGGAAAACCGTTTAAGGAAGGATAAATATATATTCCCCCGATTATTAAATTTCTGTGAACATCTGCAACCATTGAGCCTATGTACCGGGCAGAGTAGGGTGAATTTGTTTGCTGACCTCTTTCCTTGCAATATTTTATGTACTCTTTTACACTCTCTGGGAAGTCATAGAAGTTCCCAGTGTTTACAGAGTAGGTTTTACCGTCCTGAGGGATAGTCATATCAGGATGGGATAAACAAAATTCCCCGATTGAAGGATCAAGAGTAAAACCGTTGACACCATGGCCAGTGGTGTAAACTAACATCGTTGATGAGCCGTATATAACATATCCGGCTCCGGCTTGTTCACTACCCTTTTGAAGAAAGTCTTCAGCTTTGCAAAGACCTTCCGGTGAGGAGACCCTTCTATAGATCGAAAAAATAGTTCCAACCGAGACATTTACATCGATATTGGATGATCCGTCAAGTGGATCAATGGCGACTACGTATCCCCCTTTTCTCGATGATTCAGCCTCAAATGCTATGAATTCTTCGTTCTCTTCGGAAGCCACGCCGCAACACTGGCCACCGAGTTCCAGTGAAGCTATAAAGGTTTTGTTGGCTAGTAAATCGAGTTTTTTTACTTCCTCCCCTTGCACATTTGTAAACCCGGTAGTCCCGAGAACATCCACAAGGCCTGCTTTATTTACCTCTCTGTTTACAATCTTAGAAGCTAGTGCAATGTTACGTAGCAGTCTGGATAATTCCCCAGTTGCATATGGGAAATCGGTTTGTCTTCTTATAATAAACTCGTCTAAAGTTTGAACACCTATCATAATTACTATATTACCAAAATTCTCAAATTAAGGAAATTGCTCTGTCTTTGATATGTCTATTGCTAGGATAAGTGCTTTACACTATTCATTATTAAGGATTTCTTTGATTTTTTCCGAATCTTTAATCCTCATTGCGGCTTTTAACCCTTCTTTGCGAATAAGCTCTTTTGATCTAATTAAACTTTCTCTTAAGTCCTGGGGCAGCTGCCTTTTTATCGTTTCATAAGCTGCATTTATATAAGGGATAGTTACAGAATTTGTGATTACAGGGTCTTTTTGCGAAATAAAGAGAGTCAAAGAAGATGTAAACAATAAAACAGCTATAGCTCCTATTATAATGCTTAGTATTGCTCCTCCCAGTCTGTTAAGCCAACTGAGATTAAGAGTACCTATGAGTTTAGTTGTAAGCCAACCGAATATTTGAATAATTAGATATGATATAAAGGCTACGATTAAAAAAGCGCCTACATTTGCGATTGACTCGTTCTTAACCAGGCTGTCTTTAATAAACATTGCAGCAAAAACGTCATAAAAGATAAGTCCAATTATAATCCCGCCAACAAGGGCAGAAATAGAAAATACTTGTTTAACGATCCCCCTCGTCATTCCTATAAGAATAAAAAAGAAAATGATTATATAAACAGTTATATCAATCCAATTCATTATCAATTAGTTAAAGTATTACTATGAGTAAATTACTTCAAAGCTTGAGCCTACACCAGGTTCTTTTGTAACTTCGATTCTTACCGGAAATCTTTCCTTTAGTTCTTCAACGTGCGTAATTGCTAAGATCTTATCAAAGTCGTCTTTTATTGTGTTAATCACTTGAACAAATTGGTCCAAGCCATCTTTGTCCTGAGTACCAAACCCCTCATCCACAACCAGGGTTCTCAGCTGAGCGCCTGAGCGGTTTGCAATAAACTTTGAGATTGCGACTCTAAGTGCAAAGTTAATTCTAAATGCCTCCCCACCAGAGAAAGTTTCATAACTCCTGGTCCCTGATGAGTCTCCAATATAAATCTCAAGGGTCTCTTTATCCCTTCCTTTTTGTGTAGGCCTAACCATTTCAAGACTCAGCGACATAGTGCCTTCTGTAAGTCTGCTTAGAATCTTGTTAGCCTCAATTTCTATATCAGGAACGGCGTTTTCTATTATTAGTGCTTGGAGTCCGTTCTTGCCGAAGGCCTTTACTAGTTCCTTAAATATAACTAAATCCCGATTTATTATTTTGATTCTTTCCTGAACCTCTTTTCTCTTGTTTAATAGTTTCTCAATCCTTTCAAGATGGTTCTCGCTCCTGGTTATTTCTGTAAGAATTTCATTCTTATTCTTTTTCATTATGTCTATTCTGTTTGTTGCTGATTCGAGTTTTTGCTTTATTTCTTTACACTCGGAATTAATTCTTTCCATTGCATTAAGCTCTTTTTGAATTGCTTCTGATTTCTTCTTTTCATCGATTAGCTCAAGAGTAATCTTTTTCTCCTCTTTTTCTCTAATGCTAAGTCCAAGTTTTGCTTTATCGAGGTTTTCTTTGTCTCTTGAGTATAGCTCTAGCCTCTTGGCCTCTGTTCTTAACTCTTTATGTTTATTCTCATCATATGAAAGCTCGCTTAAAGCAATTTTAATTTTCAGAACTTTTTTCCTGTTCTCTTGAGAGAAACTCTCTTGTTCAAGTTTCTCATACAGGGGCCTTAGTTCCGTCTGTACATCTTTTATTTCTTTTTCGTATTGAGATTTCTTTATTTTATCGCTCTTCAGTAGTTCATTCTCGGTTACATATCTTCTAAATTTCTCAAGCTCTTCTTTAACTTTCGAATGATTATCTGAATCATAACCCAATTCTGATTTTTTTTGATATAATTCATCTAGTTCTTTACTAAAATCCTTAATGTATTCCTGGTTTTCTATCTTTCTTGTAATAATTTTGAGTTGGGCGTTAGTCGTTTTAAACTCTTTTAAGTAATGTTCAACTTCATGTAGGCTCTGCTCTTTTTCTCCTAGTTCCTTATTGAGTACTATAAATCTTTTTGTCTCAGATTGAGCTTTCTCAATTTCATCAGATAATTTCCTTTCTTCTAATAGCGATCTATTAATATAGTTCTTGGTTCGGATAAGCTTGTTGCCTAAATCGGATATTACGCCATTTAGTTTTTCTATGAGAGCTTCCCTTGCTTCATTTTGAAGAGGTGACTCGCATAAAGGGCAGTGTGGATCTTTGGTCTCAAAGCTTATAACGCTTAATTTGTTTATCTCTTCATCTTTTCTTTTTTCGAGTTCAGCTTTTCCTGCAATTTGTACACTTTTATCTTCCCTCAATTTATTGAGCTTTTCATTTATCCTATCCAATTCACTCTGGGTTTCGTTTTGTTTTTCTAAATCTAATTTCAAAACGCCAATTTCTTTAATCAACCCGTTTTTCATTTCAGATTTAGCCTTTAGGTCATGGACTTTTGATTTGAGTTCTCTTGCTGAGGCTTCAAGCTCAATTCTCCTCTGCCCTATTTTGTTTTTAATCTCCGACTCTTTTAAATAGAGCTCCTGGCTCAATTGCCTTTTGTTCTCTAGCTCCTTTTCAAATGATTGAAGTTGAGTGAACTTCTTAAATCCTGAAGTGATTTCTTCTTGTCTAGAGGTTGTTTCTAAAGCCGTCTTCAGTATTTTTTCAAACTCTTCTCTCTTAGCTTTTAGAGAGCTTAATCTCTCCAGTATTTTTGTCTTCTCGCTGTTGATCAGGTTCAGAGTGATTTCTAAATCTGTTTCTAATTTTGACTTGATGAGCTCATTTTCTGAAAGTACTTTCTCTTGCTTTAAAACATCCTCATATTCTTTAAATCCTTTAAGAATTTCCTTTTCTATAGAGGTAATTTCTTTATCTTTTTGGATAAGACTTGTTAATTGATTAAGTTCCGATTCTAATTTGAGGTATTTCTGACTATTTTCCTCTTTATCTCTAATCAGTTTGTTTAAGTTTTCGTGTTTTGCTTTTATGGATTCATTCTGGGTGATGAGTTTTCCCTGCATAATCTCAAATTCTGTTATCTGTATAGATAATTTTTTCTCTTCATTACTTGCTTGCTTGAGCTTTTCTTCAAATAACTTCTTTTCAGAAACCTCATCCTCTAAGTGCTTTTCTTCGTTCTCAAGTGTAGTTAATTCTATGTTAAAGTTTTGTGATTGTTGTCTTGCTTTCTTTGTGATGAGTTCATATTCATCTAGTTCAAGAATTTTTGAGAGAATTTCTTTTCTTTCTGACGGTGTTCTTTTTGTAAATTCATCTGCCATGCCCTGGAGTATGAACGAGGAGCATATAAATGTGTTGTAGTCCATTTTGAGAATATTCTCTATCGTGTTTTGTGTTTTAGAACCCTCATCTAAGGGCTTAAAAGTGCCACTTATGCTGTCAAAAATATCAAGGTAGATTGAGGTAGACGTGCCTCCTTTTTTTCTCTCAATCGATCTCAATATTCTGTAAATGTTGTTTTCCGATTCAAACTCGAGTTCTACTCTGGCTTCGCTTGCGCCTCTTTTAATTACTTCATGCTTTATCTTGACTCTGCATTTGCCCCATAATGCCCAAGTCATGGCATCTATAAGTGCCGATTTCCCGTGGCCGTTCTTTCCGGAAAAACAAGCTATTTTGAAGCCTCTAAAATCAAGGCTGGCGGTATTGTCACCATAACTTAGAAAATTTCTTAAAGAGAGTTTTAATGGAACCATATGGTTAGATGATAATCTGATCCGATTCTTGGTATAGATTATATAACATTTGGCTAAATTACCATATTACGAGCTAGTTTTGACTTATCTCCGGTGTTCAGATAACTTAAAACCCGCAATGGATTTTTCCGATATTCTATCTATTATCAGTACTGATCTTGATGAAGTGGAGCAAGAGCTTGAAGCCAGTATAAAGTCCCATGTCCCACTTGTATATGAGATTTCTCAATATTTACTTGGAAGCGGTGGCAAAAGGCTACGTCCTGCGGTACTACTACTTTCAAGCGGCGCTTGTGGTCGTTTAAATGGCAAGGAAAGGACATATTCTGCCGCAGCTCTGGAATTGATACATACTGCAACTCTCCTTCATGATGATGTGGTGGACGAAGCAAAATTAAGAAGGGGTAAGCCGTCATCAAATATTGTCTGGGGGAATAAGGCTACTGTGCTTGTAGGAGATTTTATGCTAGCTAAGGCGCTTAGTCTTATACAATCCTGTGGTGACCTGGAACTTATAAAGGCAGTAACTGACGCGGCAGCTAAATTAGCACAAGGGCAGGTGCTGGAGGTAATGAATACTAGTAATATGCTAGAAGTTACTGAAGAAGTATGCTTCGGAATCATCGAAAATAAAACTGCCTCACTTTTAGAAAGCTGTGGGACAGTCGGGGCAATACTCGCCGGAGTTGAAGACGGACTAAAACATTCAGTAGGCCAATATGGATTCAATATTGGTGTCGCGTTTCAGCTTACCGATGACGCTCTTGATTATTCTTCGACTGAAGAGGAGTTTGGAAAGGGAGTTGGTCAGGATTTAGTTGAAGGCAAAATGACTCTTCCTCTATATTATTCAATTCAAGAAGCTTCAAGTTCAGAGCGGTCTAAAATAAACGATGTTCTCGTAAGCAAGGAAGTCTTTAATGAGGATGATTTAAGTTTTGTCAGGGATATTGTGGGAAGATATAAAGGCGTTCAAAAAACAAATAATATGGCTGAAAACTATATAAATAATGCTAAAGATGCGATATCCTTGCTTCCTGACACTCCTTATAAGAATTCCCTGGATTCGTTAGCTGATTATATTGTAGATAGAAGAGGATAATAAATAAATCAGGACTCATAGGATTCTAACTCATGCATCATTACATAAGCGTCTTCACCATTGTCTGAATAGTATTTCTTTCTTAGCCTCATTGTCCTAAATCCGATCTTTTCGTAAAGTTTTATAGCTACAATGTTTGATGTTCGAACTTCTAAAATTGCATATTTCAATCCGGTCTCTTTTGATAAGCTGATGCAATCTCTCAGCAACATTTCACCTAAACCAATTTTTCTAAAATCCGGATGTACTGCGACGTTCAGGATATGTACCTCATCGTGAATTGTCCAGGTTACTATATATGCTATTACAATGCCGGATATTCGTATAACTCTTTTATATGAATTTAGTGCCTCTATTTCTCTTTCAAATATTCTCCTAGGCCATGGAGAAGGAAAACTAACGTTCTCTATAGCAACTATCTCATCAAGGTCTACTGGCCTCATATAGTCTATTTCATATTTTGTAGCTTTTTCCATATAACTATTTTTTCTGTTTTGGGCCCTTATGTCTAGATAATTTTTTAATTAAGAAAAATTCTTGAAGTATTTAGATAGTAGTCCGTCTGCAGCAGCAAATGGGCTTTTTTTGCCTTGAGTGACCTGTTTTTCCAGTTTGAGGAGGGCTTTTTGGATTTGTTCGCTAGAGTAGAAACTACTTTTTAATCCGTATAAAATAGCTTCATGCATCGACTTTCTTGCTTGCCGCTGTCTTTTCTTTTCTAATTCTCCGCTTTGTTCAATCAGCTTTCGGTGTTTAATAATCGTTTCCCAAATTTCATCTATGCCCTTATTTTTTATGGAAGAACAAGTTGTAACCTCTGGTACCCATCCGCTTTCTTTAGGAGGGTAGAGGTGAATGGCATTTTCGAACTCTCTCTTCGCCTGCTCGGCTTTGACAATATTTTCACCATCAGCTTTTGTTATAGCTACAGCATCAGCCATTTCCATGATGCCTCTTTTCATCCCCTGAATTTCATCTCCTGCCCCCGCAAGAAGAAGTAAGAGGAAAAAATCAACCATAGAATCCACCGCAACCTCTGACTGGCCGACACCTACGGTTTCAATGATTATGGTATTAAAGCCTGCAGCCTCGCATAATAAAATTGTCTCACGTGTATTTTTTGCTACACCACCCAATGAGCCTGATGTTGGGGAGGGGCGTATAAAGGCATTTGGGTCGAGTGAGAGCTCTTCCATTCTTATTTTATCCCCTAAGATACTTCCCTTAGTGCGCTCGCTTGTTGGATCAATTGCTAATACCGCAACTGATCTCTTTTTCTCCTGGGTTAGATACAATCCAAATGTTTCTATGAATGTGCTTTTTCCAACACCGGGGATACCAGTTATGCCGATCCGAATTGATTTTCCTGTCTGAGGAAGGCAGTATTCAATAATCTTCTGTGCCAGATCGTTATGTTTTGGTAAGGTGCTTTCTCTAAGAGTAATTGCCTGACTTAATACAGAGCGGTCACCTGCAAGTATCCCCTCTGTAAACTCTTTAAACGATAGCTCGTTTTTTCGTTTTATTTTTCCCATAGCGGGTCTTTCAGATCTACACTTGAATTTGAATTGTCAGACAATCTTCTATTGATTAGTTTCTTTGATATTGTCAATCAATATTTTCAGTAATTTCTCGGCAGCTTGTGAAATAACAGTACCCGGTCCGAATATAGCAGTAATGCCGGCGTCGTAAAGAAAATCATAATCTTGTTTAGGAATAACTCCACCTGCAACCACCATTATGTCCTCACGGTTTAACTTCTTGATCTCACCTAACAGCTCGGGAACAAGTGTTTTGTGACTGGCTGCTAGACTTGAAATTCCAATTATATGGACGTCATTCTCAATGGCTTGTTTTGCCGCTTCGTTAGGGGTTTGAAAAAGTGGCCCGATATCCACATCAAATCCAAGGTCGGCAAAGCTAGTTGCAATAATCTTCGCTCCACGGTCATGACCGTCCTGTCCCATCTTTGCAACCATTATTCTTGGGCGTCTTCCTTCAAGCGCGGCAAATTCGTCTGCCAGCTCTCTTGCTTTAACAAAGTCCTTATCTTGAGACATTTCAGAAGAATATACACCCGAAATCGAACGAATTACAGCTTTATATCTACCAAATACCTTCTCACACGCATACGAGATCTCTCCGAGAGACGCTCTTTCTCGAGCCGCTTCCACTGCAAGCTCTAAAAGGTTGCCCGAGCCTGTCTCGGCACATTTGGTAATAGCATCTAGTGCACCCTTTACTGCTTGATTGTCTCTTGATTTCTTGAGTTCTTTCAACCGCTCAAGTTGTGAGCGCATTACAGCCGTGTTATCGACCTCTAATATCTCTATTTGGTTTTCCTCTTCCACTTGATATTTATTTACGCCGACTATGATGTCCTGCCCAGAGTCTATACGGGCCTGTTTTCTGGCAGCTGCTTCCTCAATCCTCATTTTTGGTATCCCAGTGTCTATTGCTTTTGCCATTCCCCCAAGCTCTTCAATTTCACTTATCAACTCCCATGCCCTGTGTGCAATCTGGTCGGTTAAGTATTCGACATAATATGAACCTGCCCATGGATCAACGGACCGGCATATGTTTGTTTCCTCTTGAAGATAGATCTGAGTATTTCTTGCGATGCGGGCCGAAAAATCAGTTGGCAGAGCAATTGCCTCATCAAGAGCGTTTGTATGAAGAGATTGTGTGCCGCCAAGGGCTGCGGCAAGTGCTTCAATGCATGTCCTTATTACATTATTGAAAGGGTCTTGCTCGGTTAAGCTCCAGCCGGATGTCTGACAGTGGGTTCTTAGCGCCAAAGATTTTGGATTTTTAGGGTTGAACTGTTTTACTAGCTTTGCCCAGAGCATACGGGCTGCCCTCATTTTTGCTATTTCCATAAAATGATTCATCCCAATACCCCAGAAAAATGAGATACGGGGAGCAAAATCATCAATATTCATTCCGGTCTTAATACATGTCCTTATGTACTCGAGTCCGTCTGCAAGAGTGTAGGCAAGTTCGATGTCAGAGGAAGCTCCCGCTTCTTCCATATGGTATCCACTTACACTTATTGAATTAAATTTTGGCATCTTTTCTGCCGTGTATTTAAAAATGTCCGCTATGATTTGCATTGAGGGCTCAGGAGGGTAAATATAAGTATTACGAACCATGAATTCCTTTAATATATCGTTCTGAATTGTGCCGTCTAGTTTTTCAGGGCTGATCCCCTGTTCTTCGGCGGCTACGATGTAAAAGGCCATTATTGGAAGCACTGCGCCGTTCATAGTCATTGAAACCGAAATTTCATCGAGCGGTATCTGATCGAAAAGAATTTTCATATCCAAAATGGAATCAATAGCAACGCCGGCTTTTCCCACATCGCCTACTACTCGTTGATGGTCGGAATCATATCCGCGGTGAGTTGGGAGATCAAAGGCTATCGACAAGCCCTTTTGACCTGCTGCTAGGTTTCTTCTGTAAAAGGCATTAGATTCCTCCGCTGTTGAAAACCCGGCGTATTGTCTGATAGTCCAGGGGCGAGTAACGTACATTGTAGAGTAGGGCCCGCGTAGATAGGGGGCTATTCCCGCAGCATAATTAAGGTGTTCCATTTCTAGGAGGTCATCATTAGTATATAGGGATTTAACCTCTATCCCTTCAGGAGTCATCCATCCATTTTTGAAATTTCGGGATATATGATCCGAACCCTTAGTTTCAGAATGACGAAAATCTATGTTTGAGAAATCCGGTCTCAAAAGTACTCACCTCTTCTTAAACTCTCATTCCTAATATCTCTTGATATTTCTTTAGAGTTTCAAGTGCGTTTGAATGAACATGAATAAAATCATCTACCCCCGCTTGTTCAAGTTTGTTTCTATGTTCTTTAGGGTTGCCGGCAATGATGATTTTAATATTAGGATTTCTTTCCTTTAACTCTTTAGTAATTTGTGGGGCATAGTTTAAGTACTCATCATCTGAACTGCAGATCGCAACTATATCTGCATTATTTTCAACGGCGGCATTAATGCCGTCTTCCGGTGTATCAAATCCGATGTTATTAATAATTTCAAAACCCGCACATCCGAAAAAGTTGCTTGAAAAAGATGCTCTGGCACTTCTAATTGAAGAATTTCCTATTGTCAGTAAGAAAACCTTGGGTTTATGCCCGGTTTCTCTAATGTGTTGCTCTGTTGTCAAACGTACTTCTTCAAAAACCTGTGCCCCGCGGTAAGGTTTTAATGTGGTAATACTACATTCTGATCCTACAGAGTTTTGTATTAATACATCTCCAGTGTATACACCATCACCGGCAAGATATTCAGTTATGTATTCAATACTTAGTTTGTCTTCGGTGTTAAGCTTATTTCCGGATTTTTTAAGTATAATAGTGGAGCCCTTTTCTTGAATTTCAGTTGACATGTTTTCTTTGGGATTCGGATATTGATTAACACCTAAAAAGGTGTCTTTCCTGATTGCTATATTCATATCCCTTCTTTTTCTTGTATTGTTTATTTCATCTTGCACAGCACCAGACTTAAGAGACTCTACAAGTCCTCCCTCGGACTCAATTTTTTGGAAGAGCTTCCAGGACTCTTGTGCTATCGAATTCGTTAAGTTCTCAATATAATACGATCCTGCCGAAGGGTCTGTAACCCGATCTAAATAGGATTCGTTCTTTAATACAAGCTGAGTGTTTCTTGCCATCCTCAAAGAGAATTCATCGGGACTTTTATATTCTGAATCAAACGGCCTAACGGTTATTGAACTTGCCCCTGCTAATACGCCTGCCATAGTTTCCACAGTGCCTCTAAGTAAATTCACATATGGGTCATAAAGAGTTTTATTCCACGTGGAGGTTCTGACTTCTATAGACATAGGATCAATAGACTTATCATTTGGAGCGTATTGTTCCAAGATTTGTGCCCAAAGTAATCTTGCTGCCTTTAGCTTGGCAATTTCCATAAAGTAATTCGAGCCGATTGAGAATGAAAATGACATCTGCTGTGAAATCTGATCAGATCTGAGGTCCATTTCGGTAAGCCTGTCTAAGTATTCCACTCCTGCAGCCAGTGTGAAAGCAAGCTCCTGAGTAATTGAAGCTCCCGAGTCGTGGAACTGCGAGCTGTGAACTTTTAGGCCCTTATAATTGGGCATATAATCGCTCAAATATGAAATCAATGTCCTTAATTCTTTAAAAGAGTTCTGTTCGCCTATTGTGAAAGATCCATTAAGAGTTAAATCCTTCAACGGATCGGTATCAAGAGAGCCTGATAACTTTTTTATGCTTCCCCCCCTTCTTTTAGACTCGTTTATGAAGAGAGACAAGATACCAATTCTGCCGCTGCCGCATTTGAAATGGATTGGTACTTTTTCTATATCTATACCGTCGAGGAGTAAAGCCATGTCCTCTGTGTTTTGAATTGGAGTACCTGAACATTTCTCATCATCAATTTCACAATTGAATGTGAGAGAATCTGCACCGCCATTTAGGCAATTTAACGCCAGTCTGTTTGCAAGCCCTATATCAGCCTCACTGATTTCCTGATTAATTCTCCAGCTGTTATTTGTAGAATTTGCGCCTCGAACAAATGGAAATTCTCCCGGAAGTGAATCCATTAGATAGTTGATAGACTCTAAGCTCTTTTCTGTATAGAAAGGGTCTACTTCTATATTTTCATAAGTTTTCCAGATTAACTTTTCAAATTCTCTTCCCTTTAAATCCTTTCCTATTTGGCTCTCCCATTCTTTCTCGGATACTGCGGGGAACTCTTCAAATAATTTTTCCTTATATTTAGCTGGATCGCTCATTTAACTGGCACCTAATCTTTACAAATTTTCTCTGATTTTTTATGTTCAGCTCAATAATAATAATAAAAATTCCTATTCTTGCAACTTCCTTGCTTGACACTAAAAGCCTTTATGGTACTCTGAAACCTCTTAATTGATAATCATTTTCAATTTCGGTTGAAAGTATAATCAATCAAGCATATGGAATGTTTTTGTGAAATTTGAACGGAGGCTTTAGGCATACTTATTATCAAGAAAGTAACCAGAATCCTTTATATTTCTTGCGTTAGTCTCTCCCTTTTACTATTAATCACGTTACCATCTTTTTCTTCATCTACAGAAAAGAGGATATTATCGCTAGTTGATTATATAGGCGGTGATTATCAAAATGCCGTTTTAGATGGTGAAGTAATAAATAACGGCGAATATAAGGAAATGCTAGAGTTCTCTTCTGAAGCTCAGGAGCTCTTTCAGACTTTAAAATCCTCTGAGGGGGATAAAGCAAATATAGGATCAGAGATTAACGAGCTATCAGATCTTATAGCTGCTAAATCTTCTGTTGAAAATGTCGAGGAAGTTTCAAATAACATAAAAGAAAAAATTATTTCCTCTTATGGTATAGTTCCTCATCCCGAGAAAAGCCCCTCTTTGGATACAGGAAAAGAGTTATACAACAATAATTGCTCACAGTGTCACGGTCTTAGTGGTGCCGGAAACGGCCCGTTGGCAGAAGGGTTAAATCCTTCGCCGACAAAATTAACTGACCCCGATTTCTCTTTGGGGCTTTCACCTTTTAAAGTTCACAACACAATGACTTTTGGAATAGCTGGTACGGCAATGCCGTCTTTCCCTCAGATTTCCGACGATAAGAAATGGGACGTGGCATTTTACGTGCTGTCACTTGCTTCTAAAAACGAAGGTGTTAATTCCGGACAAGAAATTGGATCTCTGCTCCCAGAGGAAATAAAGGATTATAAAAACCTAGCAACTCTCTCAAACAATCAAGTAAGGGATAAGATAAGTGAACATGTAGGTAGTGATGATGAACAAGATCTAGCTGTTTCCTATCTTCGTAAAGGAGTCTTTAATGATCATACTTCATCCGAAGATTCAGCACTAATCATAACAAGCGGATTATTAAATGAATCCTTAGACCTATATAAAACAGGTAGTACGAAAGAGTCTTATGAAAAAGCCCTCGATGCTTATCTCGTGGGTTTTGAGCAGATAGAACCTGAGTTGTTTGTTAAAAACAGCAAATTTACTGCAGAAATAGAGAAGAATTTTGGGGATTACAGGAATGCTATTAAATCTGAAAAAGCAGTCGGGGAAGTGGAAAATTTAAACACAAAGCTTCAGGACAACTTAATCTCAGCAGCAGGTATTTTGGAAAGTAAATCTTCAAGTAAGTTCATATCCTTTCTTAATTCCTTTGCGATAATTGTGAGGGAAGGGCTTGAAGCAATTTTGATAATAGCGGCAATTATTGCTTTCTTAAATGCCACAGGCTCAAGAAAATCCGTTAAATATATACACTATGGTTGGATCTCGGCTTTAGTGGCGGGAATCTTGACTTGGTTTCTGGCTTCGACAGTCATTTCCATAAGCGGCGCCCAGCGTGAAATAATCGAAGGTATAACAGCTCTTATTGCAGCGGCAGTGCTGTTTTATGTGAGCTATTGGCTTATTACCAAGATAGAAGTCAGGAAGTGGAAGGAATACATTCAGGGTAAAGTGGAAAATGCTGTTTCAAGAAACAGCGTTATAGCTCTTGCGAGCGTATCGTTTTTCGCAGTTTATAGAGAAGCATTTGAAACCGTACTATTCTATCAGGCTCTTTGGTTTCAGGCGGGAAACTCCCGATCCGCTGTGATATGGGGAATAATCGCAGGCGGGGCGGTGTTAGTTGTACTCTTTTTCGTAATTTTCAAGTTGGCTCTTAGAATACCAATAAAGTACTTTTTCACTTTCACAAGTGTCTTCCTCTATTTTCTTGCTTTCATACTATTGGGCAAGGGGATAAAAGAACTTCAAGAGGCGGGAGTAGTTAACGTGACCCCTCTAGATTTCCTGCCTTATATAGATGCCGTAGGCTTTTATCCTACGCTGCAAACTTCAATTCCTCAGGGCTTATTAGTTCTGGCTTTTGCCTTCGCAGCCTTCTGGTTGGGTTATGTTAAAAGGGAGAGAGAAAAGAAAGAGCTTGTTATAACAATATCCCGGATATCTGAGGACATGAAATCGATGCAGGCCGCATTTGATCATATTAAGGGGCATATAATTGAATGGAGAAAATGTGAGAATATAGACCTTGAGGCTGAGGATTTAGATAAACAAATTCAAGAAGTAGTGAGCCATGTAGATGAGCTCGAAACCAAAGTAGGAGACTTCTACGATATTGTCTCAAAAAATATAGAAACTCCAACGAAGGTTCACTGACTGTTGTTTTAGTAGTAACCCCCGTATTCACTTGTCCATGTCATTTTGAGCATATATTATAAAGATCATGAGCCTAAAGGCCGTAATTATAGCTTCAGGCGGTATAGATAGTTCTACACTGCTCTACAAAATGGTTAACGAGGGCTTTGAGGTTTATGCCCTTACCTTTATCTATGGTCAAAGACACCTAAAGGAAATTAATTCGGCCAATCGTATCAGTGAGAGTTTAAATATTGCTCATAAAGTAGTAAATATTTCGGCTATGAAAGAGCTTCTTTTGGGCTCTGCGCTTACAGACTCAAACGTTGAGGTACCGGAAGTTCCAGAGACTGCCGAGCACTTTGAGACTCTTAAGGTAACTATTGTTCCTAATAGAAACGCCATTTTTCTTTCTATTGCAATAGGCTATGCCGTTAGCATCGGAGCTAATCACGTGTTCTTCGGCGCGCATTTTTCTGATAGAGGGGTTTATCCCGATTGCAGGAAAGAATTCGTTGAGGCGTTTCAAAATTCTGAAAGGCTAGCGACCGATAACGATAAATTAGTCATTGATGCCCCATTTGTGGATATCGAGAAATCAGAAATTATTAAACTTGGCGTAGAGTT
>SMWY01000085.1 GCA_004356555.1 Candidatus Dadabacteria bacterium | reverse complement strand
TTCCTTAATAAGCTCCATAAAATAAGATGTGTTTATATCATCCAGGGGCGCATCAATTTCATCAAAAAGTAAAAATGGCGCAGGTTTAATAAGACATGCGGATATAATTAACGCTATTGCCGCTAGAGCTTTTTCCCCTCCCGAGAGTAAATTGATGGATTGAAATTTTTTCCCCCCCGGCCTTATCATTACTTCAACTCCGGTCTCGAGTAAGTCGTCCGGATCAGTAAGAATTAATTTCCCTTCCCCACCCCTAAATAGGCGGGGAAATATCTCTTGAAATTTTGCATCCATAATTTCAAAGGCTTCTTTAAATCTTTTCTCAGATTCCTTATCTATTTTGCTAATTGCCTTTCCTAAAGACGAAATTGCTTGTAGAAGATCATCCACTTGCTCAGTTAAAAAAGTATGCCTTTCTTCTAATTTATTATATTCCTCAGGAGCCAATAAGTTAACCGGGCCGAATCTTTCAATCTTTTGCTGAAGCCTTATTAATCTGGGTTCTTCAATATTTAGATCAATGTCCAATAACTCGCCTTCATCTTCCGGACTCATTTCGGATTTGTTATCCATATCGAATGAGTCATTTCTCCTGAGTGTATCAGTTATGTTCTCGATCTCAATTTGTACAGTGTTTAGATCAATCTCAAAAGAATTGTTTTTAAGACGTATATCAGATAGCTGCGAATTTAGGTTTTCCCGTTTCTCACTCGTGATTGAAATCTCTTCTTGTAATGTCCGTCTTTTGTTATTTTTTAGTGTTAATTCTTCCTCTTTTTCTTTGAGTTTGTTCTCAAGCTCATTAATTTCAATCACGGTGTTTCCTTCTTTATCTCTTAGACTTAGTTTCTCCTGCTTCTTTTCGTCAATCATACTCGATTCAATATCTATTCTTTTATTAATATCGCTTCTTCGGATATCCAGTTCAACCAGATCTTCATATAAACTTCTTTCTTTTTCTCTGAGTGACGCGCATGTGACTTTTCTATCCGCAATATCTCTTTCAAGGTTTCTTTCTTCCCGCTCTTCATTTTGTGTTTTGTCTTCGATTGCAGCTAAGTTGTGCTCAAGGTCAATTTTTTCAACATCAAGCACTTTAATTTTTGAATCTGATTCGTCAATTAAAATTGCATTCTCGCCGATTTCACTGCCTATTTGCTCAAGATTATTGGCAACAAGCTCAATCCTTTTTTCTATTTTTCCCACATATCCATTGAGATTGTCTATATCTTTTCTCGTCTCAGCCTCTTTAATGTCTATTTCTATTAGGCGGCTATTGTAGTCTTTGATCCTGTCGTTTACGTTTTGGATTTCCCTATCATTTGCTTGGATTTCTGAAGCTGTGCTGTCTATCTCTGCTTGAAGTTTTTCTATTGCGGCAGTCAGATTCTCAATCTCCCTTTTTCTCTCGAGTACGCCGGGTTGTGCGGGCCCACCTGAAATTGCTCCGTTTGAGTGGAGGAAATCTCCCTCAGGAGTGACAAAAGACGCATTATCATTTGCTTCTCTTCGTGCCTGCAGGGCTTCATCTATAGTGGATACTAGAAACACCCTCTTTAGAGTTCTTTCAATAATATTACTTCTTATGTTCTCAACCCGGACGATATCGAAAAGGGATTTTATGTTTCCAGTGCTCTTGTAAATCTCGGTATTTATTCTTTCATCCTTTATAGATACGAATGTGCCTCTTCCGATAGAGTCTTGTTTTAAAGAGTTTATTGCATTTAAAGCTTGCGAGCTTTCTTTGACTAAGATCCACTTCAAAGTATCTCCTAATGCTGCTTCCACCGCTTTTTCGTAACCTTCGGGTACTGAAATAAAATCTGAAAAAGTTCCAAGAACCCCCTGTCCTTTATTGTGTATGATGAAATTTCTAATACCCTCAGGCAGCCATTCATAGTTTGACTGGATTTGCTTTAGAGCATTTAGTCTTGAGCTCAACTCGTTAAGATCTTCTTTTAAAGAATCACTCTTCTCAATAACTAAGCGTAGCTTCTCATTCAAAGAAGATAAAGTTAAAGTCAGTTTATCATTGGTTTCAGTAATATTTTGTTTTCTAGCTTCATTCTCTTGAGATACGTTCTCAAGTTTTAATATGTCACTCTTAGCGCTTTTTCTCTCTTGTGTAATCTCCTGATATTCATTTTCTATAACCGATTTTCTGGATTGCAGCTCCTTTAGTTCTTTTTCGTGTCCAAGTGCCGAACCTTTTAAAGAGCTATATTCATTTAGTGTTTTAAATAATGCAGTCCTGATATCTCTGAGTTCATCGCGAGTTTGAGCATATTTAGACTTTATAATTGAGAGAGTGTTTTCCTTCTCTGATATTGCTCCCTCCTCTGTTTCTAAGTCATCCTTTACATGTTTAGACATATCTCTTTTAGTTTGAAGCTGCTCTGCAATTCTCCCTGTCTCGTTTGAAAGCAACACTGCTTCACTCTCTATTTTCTCTATAAATCTATCTATACTTGAGACTTCATTTCTTAAGAGTTCCTGTGAAGATGCTTTTGCTTGAAGGTTGGTTCTTGTTATATAAGTTTCTCTTTCCATGTCTTTTAAGGATTCTTCTAGATTAGTGAATTGTACATTTAAGGTTTTGAAGTGGTTTGTAGTACTAATTGATTCTTTTTCGGTATCAGAAATGATTCTTTCAATACTAGTTTTTTCATCCAGTATAGTGTTTTTTCTTTTCTCGAGCTTATAAAGTTTTGCGCTAAGTATTATAGATTCAAGCTTCCTTTCTTCTTCAGACAGCTCTCTGAATTCCTCAGCTTGCCTGGCCTGTAAACTTAGAGTATCCATCTGCCTTTTGACTTCATTTGTCATATCCTGAATACGGCTAAGATTTTCTTTTGTAGTCTTGATCCGAGTCTCAGTTTCGCGCCTTCTGATCTTATATTTTCTGATACCGGCCACTTCTTCGATCAAAGTTCTTTTTTCTTCCGGTTTAGCGGTGATTAGCTTTTCAACACTACCCTGTCCTATCACCGAGTGGGCACGAGCACCCGATCCTGTGTCAATAAATATGTCGGTAATATCTTTTAGCCTGCAGGACACTCCATTTAGGTAATATTCGCTTTCCCCTGATCTAAATACCCTGCGTTTGATTTCAACTTCCTCAAAATTGTAATTTGGGACCTGCTCCAGAACTAATGAGACTTCGGCCATTCCGAGCGGTTTTAAAAGTTCGCTGCCATTTGATATGAGCTGCTCCATGGCGTCTGCTCTCAGTTGCCTTGGGTTCTGTTCTCCAAGTATCCATCTGATAGCATCAATGATGTTTGATTTGCCACAGCCGTTAGGACCTACTATAGCGCTTAACTGGTTATGAAATCGTATTTTGGTTTTGTTGTAGAATGATTTAAACCCATTGATTTCAAGGGATGTTATTTTCATTTTTTATTGGTACAACTTTGATCATAAATTGAACTGAGGTAACTATTGTATTCTACTGTATTCAACCATTAATTAATATTGCTAAGTCCATTTCAAATGTATTGTACTTATTCGTGCTCTTTTTCAAACTATCCTTGTACAGGCAATAGATTGTTGTTTGGTACAATTTTTGCTTCCCGTCTGAGATTTTGGAGCCATTTTTGTATTAGATCACTTCTCTGTGTTTGAAGCTCTTGCTCTTTTAATTCTTCTTTTTGTTGTTCGAAGTTTTGAGGATCGGCGCTTAATTTTTCTTTGAATATTACTACATAAAAATTGTTATTGTTTTGATATACTTTTCCCAAAACTGTGGAATTTTCATTAAGTTCAAAGACTTCAGATTTTATTTGTTCAAGGTTGATTTTGGGTATCCTTTCCAGCCTGGTGAAAGAGCCAGTCTCATCAAGATTAACTCCTAATTCCTTAGCTTTTGCAGCAATCTCTTCTTTCTTGGTAGATTTTAACTTCCTTAGAGTTTCGTTAGCCTTTTTTCTTGCTCGGTCATTAGATTCCTGATTCTTAAGCGCGGTTATTATTTCCGGTTTGGTTTCATCTAGAGTTTTTTCACGGGGCTCAGAAATTTCACTTACTTCCATTACCCAGATTGTAGTACCTACCGGCACAAGGTTTGTCTTTCCTTGTGGCTCGGTAAAAGCTCGGTTTATAATTTGAGGTGGAATACCACCAGTTATATCTAATTTTGACAATGGGGCGCTTTCACTAATAGATTCAACCGAGTTTTCTTTTGCTATTTGATCAATGCTCTTCTCGGGATTCTGAGATGGCTCAATACTTTCTAAAAACTCGCGGCGAATAACCTCACCTTTTTGGCTTTTCAGCTTAGATTCTACATCACTCTTGACTTCTTCAAAGGGAGGTGTCTTACCATCTTCAGCTAGGAATTCCTCTGTATATGCATTGTAATAAGCATTTAGTTCTTCATCGGATATATGAACATTATTTTCAAACATTTCCGGTTCAAGAACTATGTAGCGAATTTTTCTCAATTCGTCTGTTTTAAAATTGGCTTTTCTACCTTGATAATATTTCTCTATTTCCTCTTCTTCTGGAGTGTAAGCATCCATGAAATCCGTGTTAGAGAACTTTATATAATTGAGATTAACTTTCTCATTTTGTATATTGTATACGGTTAATAATTTCTCATCAGTGACAACAATTGTTTCGTCAATAAAACGTAGTAATTTTTGGACAAGTATTCTCTCTTTATAGAAATTCTCATATTCAGTTACATTTTGGTTTAGTCCTTGTGTTATAAAATTCCTATATCTCTCAGCTCCAACGAACTTTCCATCAATTTGAAAAACAGGGTCAGAATGTATAGTTTTGTTAAACTCTTCTTTGGTTACAACAAATCCCATTTGTTTTGATTTTTGGGCAAGAAGTTTTAAATCTATAAGTTGGTTTAGTGCGGACATATTTGTGAAATCTATTGCAGCTTGAGGTAATTCACCTCCCTGCTGTCCTAACCGTCTTCTCAAGTTGTCTCTGACTAAAGCATATTGCACCATGCTTATTTCTTCACCATTAACCTCGGCTGCGGAACCTCTCGGAGCACCGGTACTAGTGCCGAAACCTGTTACAAAAGACCCAATTCCAAAAATGAAAGCTACACTTATAAAAAACAGTATGCCTAATGTAAGCCATCTATGCCTTCTTCTTATCAAATCAAGACTCATATTTAGTATTCCTCTTTTTTATTTTGTTTGTAATAAAATCTATCCCACTTGCCTCACAGTTTCAAGAACTCAGGCTTTTTCTGGGTTACTATAATACATTGAAATTCCTAATAGTCTAAACGCCGAAATACTCGAGATTCATTATAAATTGGATTCCTCTACTTGACAGTCTTGACTCACTCAAATATTCTAAAAGCCGCTTTAAATTATTAATGTTATTGAGTGAATAATCATTCTTATTCTACCTGCTATTAAGGAACAATCCTGATGATAACTGCCCTAGGAGGCGGTGTTGGGGCCGCTAAGTTCTTAGAAGGCCTTTCCAGTGTAATTGAAAACGAGACATTAAACGTTATTGTCAACACAGGGGACGATATATCTTTAAATGGACTCTACATATCTCCTGATGTAGATACGATAATTTACCGTCTGTCAGGTGTAATAGATAAGAAAAAGGGATGGGGTTTAGAGGGCGATACTTTTATCTCTTTAAATTCACTTGAGAAATTTGATCTTGATACTTGGTTTAATATAGGGGATAAGGATATCGCTACCCATATTTACAGGACCTATTTAAGAGGCAAGGGCCTTACGGCTACAGAAATAGCCTCAAAAATAGCAGAGGCTTTCGAATTACCCGACAATGTCAATATAATGCCTATGACTGATCAAGACGTCGAGACATGGATTCAAACTAACGAAGGGGAAATGCATTTCCAGGAATATCTGGTGAAAAGAAAGATGAAACCCGAGGTCTGTAGAGTTACGATACGAAATATTGATCATGCAAGCCCAGCTCCTAATGTTGTTGATTCGATTGAAAAAGCACGGGCGGTAATTATTTGTCCCAGCAATCCAATAATAAGTATTGGTCCCATACTTCAAGTCAAAGGGGTCAGAGAAGCGCTGAAAACTACTCGAGCCGAAATTATAGCTATTAGCCCGCTTGTGGGCGGAGTACCGCTAAAAGGGCCGGCTGATAAGCTCATGAAGGGCTTGGGGCTTGAGGTTTCATCGGCGCAGGTGGCAAGACTTTATTCTGATTTCTTAGACACTATGGTTATCGATGTTGAAGATGCCCATGAGAATCAGAAAATAATTGATACTGGATTGAAAACTTTGGTAGTAGATACAGTGATGTCCGATAAGGGAAAGTCAGCAAACCTAGCTTCATCCGTCCTCGAATTGATATAATAATTTATTTGAATAACTCCAAATATGTTGCATACTAATTATGCTTGACAAGAATATCCCGTATGTGCGAATATATAAGGGATAATTTGGGATTAATGGGTTATTGATCCCATGCTTTTCTAATTTATTGGGGAAATTATCTGAAAATTAATATGACTTCTATTAATAAAGATTGGGAAAATATACTAGATTTGTTAGGGAGCAAGTCATTATTGAACGGTCCTTCAAAAAGCCTTTCCGTGATATTGGATAAAGCAGAGTCAGGAGTGGTTATTAATCGTGAAGAAGCGCTCTATCTCGTTAATATTGAAAGGGATGAGATACCGTACTTACTTTTAACAGCGTCTAAATTAAGAGACAGAGGAAAAGGGGAAGTTCTAACATATTCAAAGAACGTATTTGTCCCGCTTACTCAAATATGCCGCAATCACTGCGGGTACTGTACTTTTAAATACGAACCCGGAGAAGGGCCCCTTTTCATGAGTCCTGATGAAGTTTTGGATATGGCAAAGAAGGGAGCCGAGCTTGGATGTACTGAGCTGCTATTTGTAACTGGAGATAAACCTGAGCTTAAATATCCCATTTATAAAGAAGCACTACAAAAACTCGGCTATGAAAGCACCGCCGATTATTTAATAGCAATGGGAGAAGCCGGACTAAAAGAAAACATTTTTCCACACACAAATCTGGGATTAGCGACTAGTGAAGAACTAGTCCAATTTAGAGGATCTAACCCAAGCATGGGACTTATGCTTGAGAACATAAGCCCAAGATTATTAAAAAAGGGCCAGGCGCATTATAGGTGTCCTGATAAAGTGCCCAAACTGAGAATGAAGACTATGGAGCTTGCAGGGGAGCTCAGGATCCCATGGACCTCGGGAATACTGGTAGGAATTGGGGAGACTTGGGAAGAAAGGGTCCAATCTCTTTTTGCCCTTAAAGAACTCAATGATGAATACGGCCATCTACAGGAGATAATTATTCAGAATTTTAGTCCAAAACCCGGGATTATGATGGAGAATTATCCTCCTCCGAGTTTTGTTGAGATGTTAAAACTGGTTGCTATTTCAAGACTCGTGTTCGGCGAAGGAATGAATATACAGATACCACCCAATTTAAATCCGGAGACATATCCGTTATTTATTCATGCTGGGATAAATGATCTTGGAGGGGTTTCCCCTGTAACTATTGACTACGTTAATCCGGAGGCTCCATGGCCAAAGCTCGAAATAATGCAGGATATGGTAGAAGAACTTGGGTTTACACTTAGGGAAAGACTTCCCGTATACCCTGAATTTATAGAGGGTGAGTTTATCGATAAAGATGTGCTTAAACGTGTAGTAGATTTTGTAGATAAAGACGGTTATGTAATACTTGAAGAGGTGCCAAATGGCTGAGATTAAAGTAGTAATAGATAGAATTGAAGAAAATAGGGGTATGGGGCTCGATGGCCTTTTATCAAAGGTGAATGGAACTACTGCCCGAATTATTAATAAGGCCCTCGTTGGAGATGAAGTATCTGTTGAAGAAGGTGAGGAGCTTTTTAATATTGAGGACCTGGATGAGATCTCAGCTCTTGCTATAGCTGCTGATGAAATAAGGAAAGAAGACGTTGGAGATGTCATCACATACGTCGTGAATAGGAATATTAATTTTACAAATATATGCAACACATATTGCGGCTTCTGTAATTTTATGGCTCCTGAGGGTGATGAAAGAGCTTATTTCCTAAGTATGGATGAAATTACCGACAGAGTAAAAGAAGCATGGGAGATAGGTGCTACCGAAGTTTGTATGCAGGGCGGTATGCATCCTGATATAGATGGTAATTTCTATATTGAATTAATAAAAGCCGTTAAAGAAGCAGTCCCGGAGATGCATACCCATGCATTTTCTCCTTTTGAGATATATTACGGGGCTGAAACCCTTGGTATTACAGAAGAAGAATTCATAGAAAGACTAAAAGAGGTAGGACATGACACTTTTCCAGGTACAGCTGCCGAAATACTTGTAGAAGAGGTTAGAAAAATTATAGCTCCGAGGAAAATGCCCACTGAAGCCTGGATAAGGATAGTAAAAAAAGCTCATAAATCAGGCATGCACACTACTTCAACAATAATGTACGGCCATGTAGACAAACCCAAACACTGGGCAATCCATATTGGTATCTTAAGGGACATTCAAAAAGAGACCGGAGGCTTTACAGAGTTTGTCCCGCTTAGGTTTATCCCATGGAACACGAGACTATATAAGCACTCAAAAGGAAAAGTAGCCGAAGGCCCGACTGACCTCGATCAGTTGAAGATGTATGCAGTGTCTAGGTTAATGCTCAGAGGGTGGATTAATAACATACAGGTTTCCTGGGTAAAGCAGGGTCCTGAGTTTGCTCAGTTCTCTCTCACAGCGGGTGCAAATGATTTCGGTGGCACTTTGATGGAAGAGCAAATATCACGTTCCGCGGGAGCAAGCTACGGACAGTATTTCCCACCTGAGGAGTTTCGCCGCCTAACTAGGGAGATCGGAAGAATCCCGGCTGAGAGAAATACAACCTACGGAATACGCCAAATGTTTGATGCAAATGGGGATGACTAAGCATTACGGGTATATTTCTCTAAATTAGCTCAAAACCTCTGACATAATTAATTCTTCCAGTTGACTATATTATAAGTTTTGAAGCCTAGGAAGGAGAAGCCTTAGGCATAGATATTAATCTATAACTTCCCCAAATAGATCATAGATATCGGCGCCGATAATTTTTATATCCACCATATCTCCAAGAATAAGCTCTTGCTCTCTTTTTATATAGGTGTATCCGTCTACCTCAGGAGCCTGAGAGGAGATTCTTGCCACATAATTGCCGTTTTCCACGCTTTCTACGAATCCCTCATGTACTGTTCCTATAAGGGATTTGTTCTTAGTAAAAGAAACCTCAGACTGAGTCTGCATCAGCCGCTCGAACCTCTCCTCTTTTATTTCTTCTGGGACTTGCTCGCCCATTACTCCTGCCGGGGTTCCTTCCTCTTGTGAGTATTTAAAAGCTCCAGCCCTTTCAAACTTAGTCTCTTCAACAAATTCCAGAAGCTCCTCGAATTCATCCTCAGTCTCACCAGGAAATCCGACAATGAGGGTAGTACGGAGTATAACGTCATCTATACTGGTTCTTAATTTCTTGATAATATCTCTTATGCGACTGCCTGTGGTTTTCCTGTCCATTGATTTAAGCACCCTGTCGTTAATATGCTGAAGGGGCATATCAATATATGGGAGTATATTATTTTCACTCCCAATAAGCTCAACAAGTGAATCTGTAATTCCCCATGGGTACCAGTAGTGAATCCTAATCCACTTTATGTCCTGAACCTTTGCCGATTCCCTTAACATCGTCTCCAGGTTGGTTCCAATATCTCTTCCATAGCTCGTCATATCCTGGGCAATCAGGTTTATTTCTCTTACTCCCTTCTGTGCTAGGCTATCGATTTCACCCACAATAGAATCAATGGTTCTGCTTTTCATGATGCCCCTCATCTTGGGAATTATGCAAAACGAGCAGGTTCTAGAACAACCCTCCGATACTTTGACGAATGCCGAGTGGGAAGGGGTAAGCATTATCCTCGGAGAGTCAGGGTCGTAAAGAGTACCCGGAGGATAGTGGTTAATTTTTTCGGGTTTTTCTTGTTCCAGAACTTCATTAATTTTAAGCAGATTCCCTGTACCCCAGAACGCGTCTACTTCTGGAATCTCTCGGCTTAGCTCTTGGGAATATCTTTCAACCATGCAGCCCGTAACAATTAATTTTTTGCAGTTGCCTGTTTTCTTATACTCAGAAAGATCAAGGATTGCATCTAGCGACTCTTTTTTGGCATCACCTATAAAGCCACACGTATTTACTATTATGACCTCAGCTTCTTCTACAGATGATATTTGATGTCCGGATTTCTTCAGTGAACCCAGTATCAGTTCGCTGTCCACTAGATTCTTGGAGCAGCCTAGGCTCTCAATATATATCTTCATGCACGTCTCTTTACAGCGTGAGAAACTTCACCGGACTCAATAGTAAGAGTGATTTCGCCCTTGTCGCCCCTGCCAAATAGGTCAAAAGCAACTTCTTCAAGGTATTTTGAGATAATTGCGTCAAGCCCCCGGGCTCCAGTTTGTCTTCTCTTTGCTTCTTCAATTATATGATCAATAACCACAAGATCTAAATGTAACTTAAATCCTTCTTCTTCAAACTCGGTTTTGTAATTCATAATCTTTAGATGAATAATTTCTTTTAATGTCTCTTTGCTAAGGGGAGCAAATGGGACGATTCGGTTAAATCTTGCTATAAGTTCGGGAAGAAAACCAAAAAGTTGAAACTTTGTTATGTCATCTGCTTCTTCCTGACTCATATTGTATGCAATAGTATCCTCTTCATTGGTATTTTTCCCTAATTCTTTCATAAATCCAACTTCATTACTTCCATATAAGTTTTTTATTCCTGAGAATGCTCCTATCGCAAAAAATGAGATATCCCGAGTAGATATGAGCGTTCTTGGTCCTCTGCTTGAAAATCCAAAGTCAAGAGGAATCTGCACATCTGTTCCCTCAAGTATTTTGAGGAGCTCTCTTTGAACTCCATATCCTGAAACATCTTTTGTTGTTCCCTGTCCGGCAAACCTGGCGTTGCTGTAAGCGCCTGCTATTTTATCAAATTCATCGAGAACAATAACTCCGCATTCAGCTATATCAATACTTTCGTTAGCTGCATATACAAGCTGTACTAAGATGTTTACTACGTCGTCTCCTACATAGCCCGATTCTGTGAACTTAGTCATATCGATTATTACGAAAGGGAGTTTGAAAATTTCACCAAATAATAGCTCGATGAGATATGTCTTACCGCACCCGGTGGGCCCCACGAGGATGGAGTTTGGTCTTGGCACTAATTCGGCTCTCGGAGTGTTGCTAAAGTGTAGATGTTTTAACCTTTTGACATGCCTATAGGCTGCAAGAGAAACAGCTCTTCTTGCTTCTGTCTGTCCCTTATAGCCTAGTTTATTAAGTTCAGCAAAGATTTTTTTAGGCGAAGGAAGAGGAACAGTCTGGATAAAGTCCTTTACATAATGAACTTTTTCTCCTCTTCTCATTTAGGCAACCGCCCCCCCAAGGGATAACGTTCTTTAAAACTAACATCTTAAATAAAGATATGATATTTAGTATAACACTTCAAGTGTTAATATGCTTAAGTATAAGGATTTTTTGGTTTGTTAGGATAGGGTATGAATCAAGACTATTATTTTAAAAACATTTCTAATATAGCTTTCCCTACGTGTAATTTGTTTTCAGCCTGCTCATATATAACGGAGTTGGGTCCTTCCATAATTTCTTGGGTTATTTCTTCTCCCTTATGAGCCGGCAAGCAGTGCATTACACTTACATCAGGATTCGCAATAGAAAGCAATTCTTTATTTATTTGAAATGGTTTAAATATTCTTTGCTTTTTCCTTGTCTGTTTTTCCTGTCCCATGCTTACCCAGGTGTCGGTATATAATACGTCCGCATCGGATGCGGCTTTCTTTGGGTCGTTAATAATTTCAATTGAGCCGTTTCCATTCTCTCTGGCTTTTTTGAGTACGTTGCTATCAGGCTCGTACCCTTTAGGTGTTGCTATGGAAAGATTAATTCCTAGTATAGAGGCTGCTCCAATGAAAGAATTAACTATATTGTTCCCGTCCCCTACATACGCCAATTTGATTTTGTTCAGCTTTTTACCCTGCTCCACAATTGTAAAAAGGTCTGAGACAATTTGAGTAGGATGGCCCAAATCCGTTAGTGCATTAATAACCGGGACACTAGAATGCTTGGCGAATTCCTCAATTCTGTCCTGCTCGTAAGTTCTTATTATAACTCCGTCAAGATATGAGGATATAATTTTTGCAGTATCAGCGATTGATTCTCCTCTTCCTAGCTGCATGTCACTTGGGTTCATATAGAGAACATTGGCTCCCAGATCGTTAATTGCGACTTCAAAAGAAACCCTGGTTCTGGTAGAGAGCTTTTCGAAAATCATTCCGATTGATTTTTTCTTGAGCGTCTCGAGGCTTTTGCCAGATTTCTTTTTAGCCTTTAGTTCCGCAGCTCGTTTAAAAAGTGAGCGGAATTCTTTTTTAGATAGATCGAATATGCTAAGAAAATGTCTAGGCATCTGACACCTCTTTCAATGCTTTCTCAATTGTTTTTACCGCAATATCTATTTCTTTTTTCTTTACATTTAAGGGCGGTAGAATTCTCATGACCTTTTGTATAGTAAGAATAGTAAGAAGCCCGTTTTCAATGCAATTGTTTACAATTTTTATTGCTATTTCCTTATTTTTGAATTGAATTCCCAATATAAGACCTTTTCCTCTTACCTCTTTTATCATCTTGCTGTATTTATTTTCAAGTATTTTGAGACTATCTAAAAAATACTGACCAGAGTCCGTTGCGCCGTCTAATAAACCCTCGTTGTTAATAGTGTCCAATACAGCTTTGCCGGCGCTCATTGCAAGAGGGTTTCCCCCTAGAGTAGTACCGTGCATTCCCGGGCCCAAGTGCTTGGCGACCCTATTGGTTGCTAGAAAGGCCCCACACGGAATTCCTCCACCAAGGGCTTTAGAAAGTGTCATAATGTCGGGTTTCATTCTGTAATGCTCATATGCAAAGAGTTTCCCAGTCCTTCCAATACCTACTTGTATTTCATCAAGTATCAATAGAACTTTTTTCTTAGTACAGAGTCTGCGAACCTGTTTGAGATAGTTGTCAGGCGGAAATATTACACCGTTTTCTCCTTGAATAGGCTCTAAAATTACGGCGCATACTTTCTCATCTTCTAAGGCCTTTTCAAGTGCGTCTATCTTCCCGTAAGTAATGGACTTAAATCCGGGGACAAGGGGTTTGAAACCGGCCTGGTAATTTTTACTTGTAGCACTCAAGGCGCCCATGGTTCTGCCGTGAAATGAGTCCCTTGCATGGATTATCTTAAATTTGCCGCCATTATCGGTCCCCCATTTCCTTGCAAGTTTTATTGCCCCCTCGTTTGCTTCAGCTCCGCTGTTACAAAAGAAAACCTTATCTGCAAAAGAGTTTTCCACGAGCATTTTGGCAAATTCACTTTGCTGCTCAATGTGGAATAGGTTGCATGGCTGAACCAGTTTTTTAGATTGATCTCTGATTGCTTTTGTAATATTAGGGTGGCAGTGTCCTAAGTTGTTTACGGCTATGCCTGTAATAAAATCAAGGTATTTTTTGCCGTTTGCGTCCCAAACCCAAGAGCCCTTTCCTTTAACCATAGCAATAGGATAGCGGCTGTAAGTATTCATCAGGTAATTTTTAGTATTTGATATTATCTCTTCTGTGCTCAAAGCAATATCTCCGTTCCGATCCCCGTATCAGTGAAGATTTCCAGTATCAACGCGTGCTCCACAGTTCCGTCAATTATATGGACCTTTTGTACACCTTCGTGAAGCGCCTCAATCGCACACATGACTTTGGGTATCATACCGCTAGAAATAATCTCTTTCTTGATTAATTTCTTCGCTTCCGATTCGGTAAGTGTCGATATTAAGGTTTTTTTATTATCCATAATTCCGGAAACGTTCGTCAGCAGGATCAACTTAACTGCGTTAAGGGCGCCTGCTATCTTCCCGGCAACGTGATCCGCATTTATATTGTAAGTTCTTCCCTCATCATCAAAACCTATTGGAGCTATTACCGGAATAAACCCTGAATTTTCAAGCACTTTTATAAGATCCGGGTTTACGTTTTGAACCTCTCCTACCATTCCAAGGTCTGCTCCTTTGGGAATTTTAACTCCATTTTCTTTAGCAAATTTTCTGAGATTCAGTTTCTTCGCAAGGATCATCTTCCCTTCTTTCCCGGATGTGCCCACGGCTTTTCCGCCCATAGAATGTAAAGCCTCTATAATCTTTTGATTAATCTTTCCTACGAGCACCATCTCTGCCACTTCCATTGTCTGCTCGTCAGTTATACGAAGGCCTGCAATAAATTTGGTTTCTATCCCAAGTTTTTTGAGGTGGTCTCCAATTTGAAGTCCCCCACCGTGCACAACCACAGGGTGCATACCGACATATTTCATTAGCACCACGTCACGCGCAAAGTTAGTAAGGTCGTCATCACCAACACTACCGCCGTATTTCACAACAATAGTCTGCCCGTAAAATTTCTTTATATAGGGCAGGGCCTCAACAAGTGTCTGAGCTTTTTGTATAAGTTTGTTCATTTCTATATTTCCCTTCTGAAAATTAAGCTCACTATTATAAAATATATATAGGACTCTGCCAACAAGTTGTTTTCAAAAGGTAATTTTATGAAAATAATGTTCGACAAGCCCGTAGGCATTTCATAATAAGGCAATTTTAATCGCCAATAATAATATATCCTGTTATATTTCATTTCTAAGGAGAGAGACTTATGTCAGTTGATAATGATGATACCAAATTGGATTTAAGCGAAAAAGGCCGTAAACAAGACGGAACCCCCATATATTTAGATAAGAGATTGTTTATGCAGTTTATGGCTTTCAGTGACTGCTGGAATACAAATGAAATTATAAAAGAGTTAGAAGGTACAGATATGGACCTTGTTCTTTACGCTGATGTTAACGATCCTTACGGGATAGGGTTATTAGCTTTAAGTGAAGACCCGGATTTCTTTGTAGGGGAGTTAAGGGGGTTCTTAAATGATTCATCCTTTATGGAATATACGCCCAAAGCAGAGTTTACAATGTTGGGAAGAACGTATTCACTCGGATATGAGCCTGATCTTCAAAAATCACTTTTAGAAGAGCCGCGTAGAAGAGTGTTAGATTCCGAATGGCCATGGGCAATTTGGTATCCACTAAGGAGAGACAAGGTTTTTGAGACACTTTCTGAAGATGAACAGCGGGCTATATTAGGTGAGCATGGGAAATTAGGTTTTAAGTTCGGTCACTCAGGTATTGCAAAGGATATTCGACTTGCCTGTCATGGACTCGATAAATACGATAATGATTTTGTGATTGGTGTTTTAGGAAAAGAACTTTATCCGCTATCTGCTTTAATTCAGGCAATGCGCAAAACCAAACAGACATCGCAGTATTTAGAGAGTTTAGGGCCTTTTTTTGTTGGGAAAGTTATCTGGCAGAGTAAAATTTAATCTGATCTAAAAAGTTAGTGTGCCTCAAATAGATTTACTTCAAACGTAATTTTTCCGCCTTGGGTTAATGCGATCCACGTAGAGTTAACTGGGTCCCAGTCAGGGCTTTCCATACTTGTTTCGTGGTCTTCTTTGGTTTCCCACTCTATAACAGAGACCATTTCGTTCATTTCTTCACAGATGAACTGTTTCACACCAATAAAACCCTTCTGTTTTTTTAGAATTCGTAATGATAATTTTTTGATATCTAGTAATTCTTCCTTTATGTCGTCATCATATACGCATCTTGTGATTGCAAATACCGGCATTCATATTTCCTCTTGGCATTTTTACAGAATGTATCTGCTCAAGTCCCTATCTTTTACAATATCAGAGATCTTATCTTGCACATATTTTGCGTCGATTACTATTCTTTCCTCTGCCATATCAGGAGCTTCAAATGAAATATCGTCAAGCATCTTCTCCAATATAGTATAAAGTCTCCTGGCTCCTATATTCTCGGTTGATTCGTTCACATTTTGTGCGGTTTCAGCGATTTCCTGTATTGCGTCGTCAGCGAAAACAAGTTCTATGTTTTCAGTGTTAAGAAGCTCAATATACTGCTTTATAAGAGCATTCTTGGGTTTGGTTAAGATATTAACGAAATCATCTTTTGTTAGAGGCTCAAGCTCTACTCGTATTGGGAATCTTCCCTGCAGTTCTGGTATTAGATCAGAGGGCTTTGAAACGTGGAATGCTCCTGCTCCTACAAAAAGAATGTGATCGGTTTTAACCATCCCGTGTTTTGTATTCACTGTACAACCTTCAATAATCGGAAGTAAATCTCTTTGTACTCCCTCTCTTGAAACGTCAGGGCCGGCTGAACTCTCTCGCCCCGCGATTTTATCTATTTCGTCTATAAATATAATCCCGGACTGCTCAACCCTTTCTATTGCGAGCTTAACAACATTATCCATATCTATTAGTTTCTGAGCTTCTTCTTGTATTAGAATTTCCATAGCTTCCGGAACATTGGCCTTTCTTTTCTTTGTTTTCTTAGGGAAAAGATTGCCAATCATATCAGAAATATTCACATCCATTTCATCCATTCCTGATGGAGAGAAGATCTGTATCGGCGTGTTTCTAGATGTGACTTCGATGTCAACGAATCTTTCATCAAGCTTTCCTTCTCTCAGCAGCTTTCTGAGTTTTTGTCTTGTATCGTTGTTTGATTCCGTTCCCGCAGTTTCAGAATTACCACTAGGTACAGGTAGCAACAGATCAAGCATTCTTTCTTCTGCTAGCTCATCAGCTTTTACTCTTACAGAGGCCTTTTCCTCATCCGTAACCATTTTTATTGCTATATCTGTTATATCTCTAATCATAGACTCAACATCTCTTCCCACATATCCGACCTCAGTAAACTTAGAAGCTTCAACCTTCAGGAAAGGAGCCTGCGCAAGTTTGGCAAGCCTTCTGGCAATCTCGGTTTTCCCAACCCCAGTGGGGCCAATCATAAGAATATTTTTTGGTGCGATTTCATCTTTTAATTCTGGAGAGACGCGCTGGCGTCTCCAACGGTTTCTAAGTGCAATTGATACAGCTCTTTTGGCTTTATTCTGCCCTATTATATATCTATCTAGCTCGGAAACTATTTCCCTGGGTGTGAAGAATATTTCATTGCTCATTTGTGTTCAGTACCTCTACAGTGATATTGTCGTTCGTATAAATACATATTTCAGATGCTATGTGTAAAGATTCTTTTGCAACATCCTCTGCGCTTAAATCTGAATGTTTGTTAAGCGCTTTAGCCGCAGCTTGGGCAAAGGAGCCGCCGGAACCTATTGCGATTACGTTGTCGTCAGGCTCGAGTACATCCCCGCTTCCAGAGATTAGAAACATAGATTCAGTGTCTGCCACAGCTAAGAGAGCTTCTAGTCTTCTTAGAATTCTGTCAGTTCGCCAGTCCCGCGCAAGCTCAACTGATGCTCTGCTCAGATTCCCTCTATATTCTTCTAATTTTGCCTCAAACTTATCAAACAGAGTCAATGCGTCTGCAGTTGCACCTGCAAATCCTACAATTACTTTGTCTCCGTATATCTTTCTTACTTTAGTCGCGGTGTGCTTTATTGCAGCGTGACCGAGTGTTATCTGGCCGTCGCCTGCCATTGCAACCTGCTTGTCTTTTTTAACACAAACTATTGTTGTTCCGTGAAAGTTTTCCATTTTTTACGCTCTCGGGTGTGTTTTATCGTAAATCTCCATTATTTTTTCTATCGATATATGTGTGTAGCGCTGTGTTGTGGATAGACTCTTGTGTCCCAGCATCTCCTGTATAGCTCTTAAATCAGCCCCTCCGCCGAGAAGATGAGTAGCGAATGTATGTCTTAGAACATGTGGGCTTATATTCTTAGGTATTCCTGAGATTGCTGCATACTTTTTAATTATTCTGTCTATACTCCTGGTACTTAATCTTCCGCCCCTTGAATTTACAAAAAGATAGTCGTCTTCAGGTTTTAAATCGAGTCTTTGACTAATATATGTTTTAATTGCTGTGCAAGCTTTTGAACCTAAGGGAACCATCCTCTCTTTGTTACCTTTTCCTAAGACCTTTACACTCATCGATATTAAATCCAGGTTGTTTAAGTTTATTCCTACAAGTTCACTTACTCTCAAACCACAAGAGTAAAGCAGTTCGAGAATGGCTCTGTCTCTTGATTCATAGACATTCTCTGAACCGGGTGTTTCTACTAGCTTTACAACCTCATCCACTGTTAAAAAGGTGGGAAGCCTTTTTTCACCTTTTGGAGTGGGGACTAATTTAGCAGGGTTTGATTTAATTGTTCCGTTTCGGATCAGAAATTCAAAAAACGTTCTGATCGAAGCTAGTTTCCTTGATATCGATACGCGTTTGTTTTTGCCGTATAGCCGGCTTATAAATGTTCTGATCGGAGTTTCATCCATGTGTGCAAAGTCAATTTCTCCATTATCCGCTGATATGAGGCCCATATCCTTTAGAACTAAACCAAATTCTTTTATATCGGCAATGTAGGCTTTAAGGGTATGTTTGGAATAATTTCTTTCCGAGCTTAGAAAATCTTCAAAACTGCTTAAGTATTTATCCATGGCATTTAGTTAATATAAGCATTGGTTCTAATCTTTCAATGTAGGAAATTATAACGCGAGGATTGTTTAAAGAATAGTCAAATTAATATTATGAAGTCTTTAGTGCTAATTTTGGTTAAGAAATTAATTCTCAAAAAAGGAATAATTCAAAAAATTCTATTTTCTCGAGATCTCGCTCTCAAAGATAGTAGAGATCCGGATACGTTTTGCCCCGATATATCTGTTCCTGTAGTACTTCTTATCAAGGCTTGTTATAGCCACTTTACGTGCTCCTGAAGAAGCATGTATAAACAGGTTATTACCCATATATATCCCAACATGCGAAGGATAACTTGCATAAGTTCTAAAAAATACTAGATCGCCGGTCTGAAGCTGACTTTTCAAAACTCTTATGCCAGCATTGTAATAAATGTCTCTTGCCGTCCTGGGAAGTTCAACATTGAACTTGCTGAAAATTTTCTTTACATATCCAGAGCAATCGATCCCGGTTTTAAAAGAGTAACCGCCAAATTTATACGGTGCGCCCAGGTATTGTTTAGCCATCCTAATAATGCCTTCTTTGGTATTATTGTTATTCGAACTGTAGGCTGTCTTCTTCTCTTGAATTCTATATTCAGCAGAGCCGGGAATGGTAATTTTTTGACCTGCCTTAATACCATTTCCTCTCATATTGTTTGCGGTTTTTAATGACCCCACGGATACTCCATATCGCTTAGCGATAAGCCCTAGCGTGTCTCCTCTTTTTACAACGTACTTAGTGCTCTTTTTCTGCACCGGCTTTTGTGCTGATTGTGTGTGTGTGCTAGTGATCTTAGAATTGCTGGGAACAACTAATTTCATTCCAACATAGAGATCATTTTTGGTTAGATTGTTAGTATCTTTTAGTTCTTTAACTGATACACCGAACTTGTTTCCGATTCTCCCTAGAGTGTCGCCCGTTACAACAGTATATTTTGAAGATGTAGATTTTTCTTGAACTCCTGGGATGAGTAAAACATCTCCAACATTTATTTTGTCGTTCTTTAGGGAACTAGCTTCCTTAATCTTAGCAACTGAAACCCCATGACGGCTAGATATTCCTCCAAGCGTGTCACCATTTTTGACAATGTATTTTGTCATGGAGTGACGAGTTATTTTTTTAGGTTTTGTATTAGATTTTTTTGCAGTAGCTTTGTTTTTATTAGTTGAAGCGGGAACATTTAAAACTTTACCAATAGACAGATTATTATTTGTAAAATCATTTGCATTCTTTAAATCTTTTACTGAAATGCCAAACTTTACGGCAACATGACCAAGTGTGTCACCTTTTTTAACTGTGTAATCTCCTGAATAATTAGGTTTGGATTTCTTATCAGATTTATTGGATGCAGTTTTTATTTCTTTGTTTGGAGTTAAGAAGAGTTTTTGCCCAATTCTTAGATTGTTATTATTAAGGTTGTTCCATTTTTTAAAATTCTCACTGGAAATTTTAAATTTGTTCGATAAACCATAAACCGTGTCGCCTTTTTGCACCTTGTATACGTTTGAAACAGTTAAGTTAGAATTAATGTTGTTTTGGGAAATATTTTGGCTGGGTTTTTCGACTTTAGTTTTTGTTGGAACTACCTCTTTATTATGTGAAGCAATTTTGATTTCAACTGCGGGATTTGGAATAACGAGCTTTTGCCCGATCTGAAGATTGTGGCTTTTAAGTTTATTGACTCTCTTTAGATCGTTAGTTCTGATGCCGTGCTTATCGGCTATCTCACTTAGAGTATCACCTTTTTTAACAATGTATTCATAATTAGTAGTTATTGTTTGGGCAGGTTTTTTTTGAACTAATGGAACTGTATTTATATCTCTGTTAGCTATTGTAAGAACTTGGCCAATTTTTAGTTTGTCGTTTTTTAGTTTGTTTGAGTCTTTTAAATCTTTGGTTTTAACACCGAATTTTTCGGCAATTTGACTTATAGTGTCGCCACTTTTTACTACATATCTATTATTTCTTTTAAGATTTGATTCCGGAATTAGTAATTCATTACCAATACCTAAATTATTATTACTAAGCTTATTAGCTGTTTTTATATCTTTTACCGATACTCCAAACTTCCTAGATAGATCGTAAAGATTGTCCCCTTTTGTGACAACGTATTTAGTAGTTGCAAAGGCTATTATTGGAAGAAGAAGTGCAATCAATAAAAGAAGAGAACGGTTAAGTACCATACCTTTACCTCCTAAGAGAAAATTCAAAATTCGTCCAACCCAGAATACAACTGGTTGCCCAGACCAGCTTCTCTCCGTCTTTATATTGATTTAAATTGTCAAAGAACAGGGTTAAATCCACTGCTAATTCCAGACAGTATACACGATATTGATCCAGAATGTAAAGGTTTTTAAGCATATATATTTTTTACACTAGCTCTGCCGTATTTATCCATGGCGCTTGCGCTTTTCTTAACGTTTTTACTGCCTTAATATTGGAGTATTATTTAGTAGCCATTCATCAAGCGGCAACCCACGGCAGTGTAAAATGTTTACAGTGCCCTCCTCATCCCTTTCTCTTATTAGAACTTGTTCTATTAATTGGGAAGCT